>JAKAYN010000023.1 GCA_021826785.1 Thermoplasmata archaeon
CATCAGGCATAGTAAACATCATTGGCCGCGGAATAGATGATATTTACAATGATTTACTCAATGTTTCTGATGATATTTACTGGTATAAAAAATCAGAGGTAAGGCGCAAAAGAAAGATGGGGCATGTTAATATTACAGGTGAAAGCTACAAAAACGTCAATGATAAGGTAAATAAAATATTAAACATGCTTTACATGGGAAGACTTGACGATTTTATATAAAAAAATATTAGTACATTTTATACATTTTATTGTGTGATAAGCATCTCACGTGGTATCATAAGGGTTGAAAATTCAGGAAAAATATTATCACTTGATGCCGATGGAAGAATGATATATTACAATGATGGTATTTATACATACAGAAGAAGTTTAATGAACGATGTTATAAGGATAAACCAGCGGCATGGCCGGCGCGTTAAAATACTTAATAATAATGAAAAGAGAATTATAATAAATGAATTCTATGATATATTAAATAATATAAACGAACCATCATTGCCAAAAATAAATGACGGTTATAAATTTTTAATTAACGAATCAATGCGCCTTCTAAATATATACCATGGTACTATTCCAATAGTTCCACCGGATCGTTATCATTCACTTTACATTAGAATAACATATGGCTGCCCATGGAATAAATGCACGTTCTGTTCATTGTATAAGAACATAAATTATAATATAAATAGATACCTTGATGCAGAGATTGAAATGCTAAATGATTACTTTAAAAGATCACTGGAATCAAGAACAGGAATATTCCTTGGCGATGCAAACGCCATAGGCATAAACAAAAATGTGCTTTTTAAATCGATAGAAAAGATAAAAAGTTACTTTAACATGCCATTTTACTCATTCTCTGACAGCTTCACAAGTCCCTTAAACACGAATAATGATGATTTATTAAGGCTTAAAGGCTATGGTTTTAAGATGATATACATAGGCTTGGAAAGTGCAAGTTACAAGGTTTTAAAATTCTTTAATAAAAGTTTAAACCTTGATGTCACAGAAAAATACATAAATGCAATAAAGGACGCTGGAATTAACATTGGCCTGATAATAATGGATATAAAGGGCAGCCTTTACAAAAGCCATGTTAATGAAACATCAAAATTTATAAAATCATTGAATCTGGATAAAAATGATATATTATACATATCAAAACTAATTCCAGGCTTTGAGCTTAGGGAGCATGCATACTACAATGGTATAGATTTAAAGGGTAATCAAAAAAGTATAGAAAACTTCATAGAAACCAATGCAAGGGTTTCAAAATATAATATAAAGGAGGCTCTTTATTGAAATACACCCTTGTAATTCTTGCATCTGGATTATCAAGGCGTTTTGGATCAAATAAGCTTTTTTACAATTTCCTTGGAATGCCTTTAATAGAATACACATTAAAAAATCTTGATGAAAGCAGTGCCGATGAAAGAATAATCGTTTTTAATGAATTAAATTATTATAAGGTCAATGGCTATAAGGTCATTTTTAATAAAGAACCTGAGCTTGGCATATCAAAATCAATTAAGCTATCAATTGAAAGCATAAGCAATGACTTATCTGTTTTTGCTCTTGCAGATATGCCATTTGTAACAGGCAAAATGATAGACAGTTTTGTAAATGAAATACATCAAAATAAAAAGCACCTTGGCATGTTCTTCTGCGATAATTTATACGCACCACCAAGCGCATTCTCAAGAGAATATTTTAATGACCTTATGAGTTTAAATGGCGATCATGGCGGTAAAAGCATAATAATGTCAAATAAAAATGATGCATTTTTTTATAAGGTTAAATGTGACGTGCTTTATGATATAGACAAAATTGAGGATGTTGAAAAGCTTCATAGAGTCTATAGAAAATATATAAAATTTTAAAATAAAATTATATATACACAATTAATATATCTTTTTTATGCCAAATGTAAGTGTGGTTATACCTACACTCAATGAAAAGAAGAATATAATAAAATTGATACCAAGGCTTCATAAGCAAAGTTTAAATTCAATATACATAATCGATGATGGTTCACGTGATGGCAGCGATGAGATTGCCAAATCATATCCTGGTGTTCATTTTATAGTGAGGAGCAGAAAGCTTGGATTAATAAGTGCAGAGATAGATGGCATGCGTGCAACAAATTCTGATTACGTTGTTATAATGGATGCAGATCTTTCTCATAGGCCAGAGGATATAGCCGGCATGATAGAAAAGGCCGTTAAAACAAATGCAGACCTTGTTATTGGTTCAAGGTACATAGATAATGGTGAAACACACGATGAATTTATAAGGCAAATAATAAGCAAGACTGCAAACAGGCTTTTTAGGTTATCATTTAATTTGAACGTGCATGACTGCACATCCGGATTTAGGGTATACAGCAGAAGGGCATGCAATTTTCTCGCAAGGCAGGTCGATATAGAGAATGGCTATGTCGGGCAGATAGATATACTAAACAGGCTTCACAAGAATGGCTTCAAAATAGAGGAGTACCCTGTAAACTTTGTTAAGAGGGAAGAGGGAAAATCAAAATTAAAAATGAAGGAGATAGTAAACTTCTTTCTCTTTGTCTTCTTTAATGGAAATCTTGTCAAGTACTTTGCCGTTTCAATACTTATAACCATTGCAATATTAGTTTCATTTATTGTGGCCCTGAAGTTTGTCTAATGCCAGGCTTCCTGATACTATGATTGGATCCCAAACCGGTCCATACTCAGGCTCGTATCCAAGATCATCAAAGAACAAATCTTCAATGTGCATTCTTGAATATATGGCTGTTGCAAGTGTGTTTAATCTCCATGCACCGTTCTCACGCGCTATGACCTGTGCGCCTATTATAATGCCATCATCATTGTAAATAATCTTTGTATAAACATCACTTCCATGCAAATATTTTGAACGGCTCTCACCCTTTATGAAGATTTTATCGTATTTTATATTCAATTTTCTTGCCGTTCTTTCGTTTATGCCTGTATAACCAACCTGATAGCCATTTAGATTTATTATCGTTGTTCCAAGTGCCCCAGGAAATTTTATTTTATTCCCGAATATATTTATGCCTATGATTCTGCCCATCTTGTTTGCAACCTGTGCAAGTGGAAAATAATCATATAATCCTGTGACAAAATTTTTTGTAGAGGCTGCATCACCGGCAGCATATACATCATTGCCAGCCATTAAATAGTCATCCACAATGATTCTGCCATGATCATCCTTTGTTATCCCTTGATTTATAAATGATGTATTTGGCTCTATGCCGGTTGCAAAAATTACAAGGTCGGATTCATGTGAGCCGACCGTCGTTTTTATTTTATATTTATTATTATATGTTATATCGACAGGTACCGAATTGTATTCCACATTATCACATATACTGTTTAATATATATGCCATATCATCATCAAAATATGGTAAAACATGTTCGTGCTTTGATATTAATTTAACATTATGCTTTCCCCTCAATAAACTGTAAAGCTCTGTACCAAGTACACCGGCACCAATTATTGTTATATTATATGATTTCTGAAGCAGGTTATTCAATTTTATTGCATCTTCCATACTTCTAAGTGCAATTCCATAATTTTTAAATTCCTCAGGTATCCGCGGGGATGCACCACTGGCTATTACAAGCTTATCATATTTATATGCTTCATCGCCCGCAAAAACTAAATTATTATCTGTATCAACATTCTTTACATTTATATTTGTAATAACATTTATTTTTCTTTTCTCTGTAAATTCGGTGATTTTATAATGCAATAGATCATTATAATCATTGAAGTAGCCTGCAAGATAGTATGGCATGCCACACTGCGCATATGAAACAAATGAACCCTTTTCAAAAACGGTGATCTCTGCGTTATTATCCATGCGTCTTGCCTTTGACGCGGCTGACATGCCGGCCGCACCGCCACCTATAACAAGTATTTTCATAAAAATAAATTATAAACTATTATTTAAATTAGAAGTCATCATCATCGTCATCATCATCGTAGTCGTCATCATCATCGTCATAGAATTTGACGAATTTTACCATATTAACACCTCCTGATGTGTAAGTTAAATCTAATATTTATACATTTCTCAATGATATTAACCCAATAAAATGTTCTAATCCTATATTTTATTCATATCCATAAATTTTATGAGCTTTAAATTGCTCATGTATCTTTTTCTTATAATATCGGCTATGTCAATACCTGTTTCCACTGTTTCATTACATATTCTAACGCTTTCCTCATGGCTTATATCAATGTAATGGCCGGTTCTATCGTATATTCTTATGAAACCAATATCATTACAGTCCATTTTATAATTAATAAAAAATCTTTATTTAAAAGTTTCATATGAAAATAATTTTTGTTAATAATACTTTTTTATATGTTTTTAATGGTTATGTTATAATGTCATGAATCTTGTGTAAGTGAATCATGAAAAGTTTCCGATCTAGTTAGGTATTCCTGTACAGATCAAAGGAAGAATCGATAAAAGCATTCGATGATTTCAAGATTAAATAATCATCTAAATATTAAAAACCAGTATAAAACATGGAGAGGAATTTTATCGAATTTTAATATTCCATTTTTATTGTTTATTTGTAAAAATTAATATAAATTCTTAATATGGTTAGCATGATTGTATAAATTCTTTGATGTGTTTGTTATTATATTAAATAACGATTTGCCAAGTATTAATTTACCTTATCGTTAATATTATAATACAATATAAATACATAAGTTTTTATTAACCGTAATTTATTATGATTGAAATACAATGATCGGCGCACTGGATGAAGGCACAGGTTCAACAAGGTTCATTGTTTACGATAATGATATGTCGCTTATACATATGAATAAAAAAAGGATAAATACATTTCATAGAGACAAAATAGCAGAGCAGGATCCATGTGAGATCTATAGAAAAACAATGTTAAATATAAACAATGCCGTTAATAAATTTAATATTAAAAGCATTGGAATAACAAATCAGAGGGAGACAACAATACTCTGGAACAATGATGGAAAACCTATTGGCAATGCGATTCTATGGCAGGATAAGAGACTATCATCGTATGCAAAGATGCTAAAAAATGAATACAAAGATCTCTTTGTTAGGAAAACCGGTCTAATTCCAGATCCATATTTTAGTGCCATAAAAATAAGATATCTTTTATCAAGAAATCCTTTAATAAAGGAAAAGGCCAAGCAGGGTAAAATAAAGTTTGGAACGGTTGATTCATATATTATGTATAAAATGTTAAACAGGCATGTTACAGATTACTCAAATGCATCAAGAACCATGCTTTTTAATATAAACAATTTATATTACGATGATGAAATCCTAAAAATATTGGATATACCATTAGAAATGCTGCCGGAGCCAATGCCATCAAATTCGTTCTTTGGATCCTGGCATAATATGGATATAAACGCGGTTCTTGGTGATCAGAACGCATCGCTCTTCGGGCACAATTTAATTATTGATAATTCTATAAAAGCAACATGTGGAACTGGAACATTTATAATGTCATTGGTAGACAAATCAAACAACAGCAAAAAGCTTTTAAAAACAATAGCCTGGTCAATGGATAGCAATACAAAATACGCCCTTGAAGGCTCTATTTTTGATTCCGGATCATTTTATAATTGGGCAATAAAAGTTTTTCATGGTGATTTAAAATATCAGGATAAAATAATAATAGTTCCGGCATTCTCTGGTCTTGGCGCCCCATACTGGGAACCGGATGCTAAAACTGTAATAACTGGATTTAATTATAATTCGGACAGCTCGGCCATGCTTTCTGCTGCCGTGCAGGCCATAGGCCTCCAGGTCAATGACATACTGATGGAGATAAAAAACAGGAGATACATGACATGTGACGGTTCAGGCTCAAAAAATCAATTCCTGATGCAGTTCATATCGGACATTGCAAATATTAATTTGATAACCTTAAAGGAGCATGAGATAACATCCTTTGGCATAGCCGCAATGGCAGGCATGTCATCAGGCTTGATTAAAGACATAAAAAAACCCGAGATAGAAAGAACATATGCCCCATCAGGAAAAAGATATATATCGTTATATAAAAAATGGAAATATGCGCTAAAACTATCAATGATGTAAATCATCAAGTCTTGCTTTTATGCATTTTATTGCATTTTCTATATTTACACTTGCAGCCTCATCAAGCTTATTCTTTCCAAGCATTTTTGCTATAATACCAGGATCAAAATCGGCGTTCCATAGTATTATTGTATTTTTATCTTTGTTAATTTTTATATCTATTTTAAACTTTAAGCCTGCACCTGCAGCCCTGCCACTGCCATCAACTGTAATATTATTATCATTTACAATGTAATTAAATGATATTTTCCCTGTTATGCTCTTTAATGCATCCATGTTTAAAAAGGATAGATCTATCTTTATCTTTGCCTTTATAATACCGTCCTTTTTAACATCGTACATTGGCATGCATGATATTATATTATCAATATTTCCAAGGAAATTTATGGCATTTTCATAGCCTGAAAGTGTTTCAAACGATCCTGATATGATCAATGAACCACCCTGCTAAGAATATATGATGATATTATATGCATTGCATACTCGTAGTCCATTGAATCATTATAGCTTTTTATGTAATTTATATAATTATCATTTAGATCATTCTTTTTAATGAATCTCTCAAATGTCTCATCAAAATTTATATTATAAGTCATTGAACATCTCTTTGAACCGAATTTTTTTATAATATTATTTGTTATCTCCTCGGCATTTAATCTTGCCGTTGTGAACTTGCCACCAACAGACGATATTAAATTATCAAGGTTTTCATATATCATAAAATCCCTTGTGCCGCGTGCGTTATCGCTTTTTATCAACGGTCTCATTGAATAGTATAATTTTTCGTACTTAAAGTATTTTATAGCAGGAACGATGGCAGAGACCTCATCTATCATCATTTCTATATCCTCAGGATCAACAGACCCATCATCAGGATCATCAGAGACTATTGCAATGGTTCCGGCAACGGAGTGTGAACCGTAAGGAACTATAATATCACCATCTGATGGATTTCTCATTCTATTTAATACAGAATTTGAGAATCTTGCATTGTAGCTTGCCATGTATCCAAGCGTTGGCATAACATCAAAGTTTTTTATTTTAAATGTCTTAAGAACATTTCCGGACCACGCACCTGCAGTGTTTACATAAAAATCAAAAGATTCTTCAAATACATTCTTATCCTTCGATATTTTAACGCTTTTAATATTGTTATGAGATACATCTGCATCTGTTATAAATGCATTATCGATAATCCTTGCACCGTTCATGGCTGCCTCAACTGCAACGGCTGCAGAAAAATCATGACCGTTTATAATTTTATCCGGCACCTTTAATGCCATAATGGCATCATTATTTATATAAGGCTCAATTTTTATCAGTTCATTTACATCTATATTTTCTGTTTCTATGCCAATTATTTTATTTTCATGCAGCAGTTTATCGCCGTAGTCTGCCTCATCATCATCTATGCCAATAAAATAACCACCAGTATCATTAACAAACATTGATGCGTTTTTGCTTATTATTTTATTCTCATTTATGCACTCGATTGCAGACTTTTTATCATTTACGGAATACCTGGAACCGCTGTGAAGCATTCCATGGAACCTGCCAGATGCCCCGGACAGTATACTATTTTTTTCTATTAATGTTACATCAAAACCGTTTATTGATAGAGATC
>JAKAYN010000024.1 GCA_021826785.1 Thermoplasmata archaeon
GATCTAGGCTTTTTTTCTCAAGTTTTGCGTGGTAATCACATAGAAGCATCTCAATTGAAGCCTTTGCCATGTTATGGCCCTTTATGTATGCCACGCTCCTTAAGAATTCTTCAGGTTCAGGTAAATTCTTAATTGCCTTTATAAGATAGTTTGATATTATATGCATTGCAGTTACATTATCCTCGTAACTGTAAAGTGGGTCATGGTCGCTAACGCACTCTGAATATGCAGTTATTCCATTTTCGGTTAATTTTAGTATAATCGATTCACGGTATATGTCTGTGCCAAAACTTGTTGTAAAAGGATTTTTTAATGGCATTTTAACGATATAATATGAAATCTCCATTATGAATGTATATTTAATTTGAATAAAGTTTTTTCTATTTAAAACAAAGCAACATTAATAATATATTAAGAAAATTCATAAAAGAATGAATTTAAAACCAAAAATAATTTTAAAGATGATTTATTATTAAAGACCATGAAAAGCATAGTTGAGATATCAGAGATGAACCCAGAAGACATGGAAAAAGAAATGAAGGAAATACTTTATTCAATAAAAGATCATAGTGAAAATGATATCATTGATACATTAAAAGGCTTTTTAATAGAGATGAGGAAGGTAAATGATGAAAACTATCTAAAGCTATGCATTACAAACATGTCAATAATATCAAAATTTAATGATGACGATCTAAAGAATTTTATAATGCTTAGGTTAAAGGCAAATTCTGAAGTTCCGGATTTTATACAGAAAAGGGATCTTGATATAATAAAAAAAGCACTTGAAAAGGCGCCTGAGGATGTAAGAAACAGGATATCAAAATTTATGTAATTGATTTTAAAAAGCATATTATTCCGGATCTTATCCGCCTGCCAAGGTCTGTTAATTCATAATATGTAATATCCGAGTTTACCTTTTTTATAACATTAATGCTTAACAGTTCAGATAATCTCTTTGCAATTATAGTTCTGCTTGCACCCGGTATCGCCCTGCATATGTCATTAAAATTTTTTCTTGTATCATTGTTGCCTATGACACCAAGAATTAGCATTGTATACTTTTTTCCAAGAACGTGCATTAATGGAAGTCCCGGATCTATGCATATTATCTCATCATTATAACTTATCATGCAGGCCTTCATAAATATTAAATAATAATACAATATTAAATTGTTCTTTTTATCTTAACTGCTATAAAATTTTTATCTGTATCTATCATTGTTTCACAGTTCTTTACATGTATATTCTTAGCATCGTTTATTGACAATGAGTGTTCTCTATACATAAATAGGAATGGTGATTTATAGGATTCCTTTAAAAATTCAAAGATGAATATGCTTCCATTCACATTTAAGAGCGATGATAAATAATTAAGGCTCTTTTCCTTTTCAAGCCAGTGATGATAGGAAAGCGAGGTGATTATCAGATCAAAATTTTCATTTAATGGTATATCACGGCTGCTCCCCTGAACGCATGTTGCATTTATATTATTCTTTTTAAAAAGTTTTATTTCAGTATCAACCATGTATTTTGATGGATCAACGCAGTAGAATTTTGCATTTGAAAACTTTTTGGCAACCATGATAGAAAATCTTCCAGGGCCGGCACCAACGTCCATTATTGTTGATGGGGATAGACCATCAAGCCTGTTTAAAGAAAATTTATAAAGCTTTTTTAGCAGCCTCCATGCAATGGTGTTGTAAAAGGCCGTTGTAAACCTGCCAAACCTTTCCTCGCCTTCCATGTAATAATCCATAGAACATTATTTGTAAAGACTAATTATATTTTTTTAATCAATGCAATTCTTTTATTATTTATTAATGATGAATTAATTTAATATTTATCGATAAAATTTGCACTTTTTATTATAAAAACAAATAATTATTATCAAAATCAAAAAAATTAAGAATATTGTGCAAAGAATATTAATCAAAAATGCTTGGGAATATTATATAAAGATATTTAATTTTATTTTAATAATAAATATTATATGCAATATAATGTTATCTTTTTATGGTATTTAAGAATGTGTTAAATTTTATTTAAGGGGGTAGCTTCCTTGAGGATATACATAATTGACGGCACTTCGGATTCAAGATTCATAATAAAAAAATTAAAGAATGACCATTATATAGTGTCAAGCGCCGTTACTGATGAGGGCGTTAAAAAGCTTGTTGATCTTGGCATAGATGCGGTTCTTGGGCCTTTGGATTTCAACAAAATGATTAATTTAATAAATGAAAAAAATATAGATTTGATAATAGACGCATCCCATCCATTTGCATACAGCATAAGCAAAACAGCAATGGATGTATCCGAGGCACTTAATATAGATTACATAAGGTACGAAAGACCATCAATATTATATGAAAACACATCAACGTTTTCAAGCTATGATGAAATAGCAGAATGCCTTAACAGAATGAACTGCCGTGCTTTGATAACCACGGGCATAAAAAATATAGATTAAATAAAAAATATAAAAAATAAAAGAAACCTTGTTGTTAGGGTATTGCCAAGGCCAGAGAACATAGCAAAATTGATTGATCTTGGTATTATTACAAAAAATATAATTGCCATGGAAGGTCCATTAACATATGAGCTTGAACTGGCAATTATGAACAACTACAAAATAGAATGCCTTGTAACAAAGGATAGTGGAAATATAGAAAAGATCAAGGCCGCACTTGAAAAGGGCATTAAAATTCTTATATTAAAAAGGGATAACATACAGTATAAAAACGTTTATAACGACATAAATGAAATCATAAGAGTGGTAAACAATGCTAAATCCGGAGGAGATATACAGGAAAAGCTTTGAGATAATATATAAGGAACTTGGCATAGATAATAATCAAGAAAACAGGGTAAAGGCAAGGGCCGTTCACGCCACAGGAGACCTTGATGTTTTTAATACAATAATATTTAAAAATGATCCGATTAAAAATGGCATCAATGCTCTTTTATTAAATAAATACATTGTAACGGATGTAAATATGGTAATCTCAGGAATAACAAAATATCAAAAAAAGGTCTGTTTAATAAACGATGATGATGTTATAATTAATTCAAGAATAATGAATGTATCACGGTCGTATTTATCAATGAAGAAGGCCATATCAATTTACAAAAATGCAATCTATGTTATTGGCGATGCCCCAACGGCACTTATATCATTAACTGAGGAGCTGAGAAATGGCTTTAAACCATCGCTTATAGTTGCAACACCAGTCGGCTTCGTATCCGCACTGGAATCAAAGATTAATCTATTGTCATTTGATGTACCAATTATAACAAATATATCAAGTAAAGGCGGTTCTGCGATGGCAGCGTCATTAATAAACGGCATTATAGGTGAGCTGCATGCCTAGGTATGGATACACAACCGGAACATGTGCAACAGCCGCAACCAAGGCTGCAATAATAGCACTCGTTACGGGTAAAATTGTAAACAGTGTGGAGGTGAAACTACCATCAAAAAGGGTTGCATTGATGGATATAAAAAATGTAAAAATAGACGGTGATTCGGCAATAGCCGGTGTTGTTAAGGACGGTGGCGATGACCCGGATGTTACCACAGGTTTGATTATATACTCAAGGGTTTCATTTACGGATTCTGGAATATACATTGACGGTGGAGAAGGCATTGGAAGGGTAACAAAAGAAGGCCTTCCTGTGAAGCCAGGAAATGCCGCCATAAATCCGGTACCAATGAGAATGATAAAAACAACCGCAATAGAAACACTTTCAGAACTGAATGTCTCAAAAGGCCTAAGAATAATAATATCAGCACCTGGTGGTGATAAAGTTGCGTTAAAAACATGCAATCCAAGGCTGGGCATCATAGGCGGCATATCAATACTTGGGACAACAGGCATAGTTGTGCCATACTCTGCATCATCATGGCGTGCAAGCATAGTCCTTGCCATGCGTGTTGCGGTAAAAGCAGGTTATGATACCGTAATATTAACAACGGGCTCAAGAACAGAGGAATATGCAAAGATTCTTTTAAATGATAAATACCCATGCATAGATGTAGGCGATTTTATAGGTTTTTCTGTGAAAAGGGCATCGGAAACAAAATTGAAAAATGTTATAATAGCATGCATGCCAGGCAAGGCATCAAAGCTTGCGAAGGGCATCTATGATACATCAAGCCAAAATTCAAAAATAGACTTTGATTTTATATATAACATTGCATTAAAAATTAACATAAAAAATGCAGAGATAATAAAAAACTCAAATACTGTTAATGCACTGGTTCCAGAATTTAAGGATAAAGGGCTATTCAAATTAATGGCGGATCTTGCATCTTACAACTTGACAAAAATTTCAGGAATTAATGTAAGAGTTATTATATTTGACATGGCCGGTAATGTGATTTCATGAGGGTTGCTGGCATAGCAATAACAAAAAATGGCTCATTAATATTAAAAAAGATATCAAAATGCATTGATATTGATATTTATAACAGTATACGCATATCATCAGATGGATTTTCATCAATTAATGAAATAACAGGTTATTTATTTAATAAATACGATGCAATAGTATACGTTGTTGCCATTGGCGCTGTTGTAAGAATTGTATCAAGATACATTAAAAACAAATATATCGATCCTGGAATTATAGTTATAGATGATGCAGGTAAATTCACAATAAGCTTGTTATCAGGCCACAGAATTGCAAACAGGCTCTCGTTGATTATTTCAGAGTGCTTAAAAAATCAGCCTGTTATAACAACTGCATCTGATGCAAACAATATCAAATCAATAGAAGAGATTATAGATACAAATGAATTTAATATCTTAGGTGATGTGGCAAAAATATCTTATGATATTATATCAAAAAAACGTATACTTTTAATTGATGAATGCAATTTAAATCTAAATTTCCCTGAAAATATTCAAAAAGATATAAATGACTTTGATGATAGAATAATAATAACAAGAAGGGATATAAAACCAAAAGAAAATGATCTAATACTTTTAAAAAGGGACCTTTTTATTGGCATAGGCTTTTCAAGTGATGCTTCATGCACTGATATTTTAAATGCAATTCAATCCGCATTAAAGCTTTTAAATGCATCGGTTAAATCCATTAAACGCATTGCAACAATTGATATAAAAAAGAATTCAATTGAGCTTCAAAAGGTATTAAAAGAAATAAAATGTGATGCGGTTTTTTACAATAAAAATGAATTAAACAGCACGGGCATAGTTAACGGAAATATATACAAATATGTCGGTGCATACTCTGTCTCAACGGCATCTGCTTACCTGGCATCGAATCATGGCGATATGCTAATAGAAAAGATTGTTTTTAATAATGTTACCGTATCTATATATAAGAGTGGTAATAATGAAAGTAAATAGCATTGTTATAGCTGCGCCATCAAGCTCATCAGGAAAAACAACGGTATCAATAGGGATAATGCGTGCACTTTCAAGAAGGTTAAAGGTTCAGCCATTCAAGATCGGGCCAGATTATATAGATCCTGGTTATCATAACATTGCAACCGGCAGATTCTCAAGCAATCTCGACACATGGATGTCATCAAAGGAAAAAATGAAGGAGATCTTTGTTAAAAGATCATTGCATTCAGATATTTCAATAATAGAAGGTGTCATGGGTTTATACGATGGGAAATACCCAGATAAAAACACCGGAAGCACCGCAGAGGTTGCAGAAACACTAAAGTCACCTGTTATAATAGTAATTGACATATCAGCTATGGCAAGAACAGCGGCTGCAATAGTTCTTGGATTAATAAAAATGAATAGAAAATTGAATATTGCAGGTGTAATATTAAACAATGCAGGTTCTGATTATCACTGTTCAATGGTAAAAACAAGCATTGAAAAGTATACAAAAATTCCTGTAATAGGCTGCTTAAAAAGGTTGAACGATATAAAAATAGATGATAGATACCTTGGATTAAAAACAGCCATGGAGGATAATAATATAAAGAAAATTGATAAGATAGCTGATACCATTCAAGAATCGGTTGATCTTGACCTTTTAATAAAAATATCAAAGGAATCCGGTGATATATCATTTAAATCAAATCTATTCTCGAAGAAAAATGTTTATAATACAAGAATAGCCGTTGCATACGATGCTGCGTTTAATTTCTATTACTATGATAATATAGAGATGCTTAAAATGTACGGTGCCAAAATTGTTTATTTTAGCCCTTTAAAGGATTATAAGATGCCTGATGCGGATGGCGTTTACATCGGTGGTGGATTTCCAGAGCTTTTTGCGGAGCAATTATCCGATAATCAGTCAATAAAAGACGATATAAAAGATTTCTACCTTTCAAAAAGGCCCGTCTTTGCCGAATGTGGTGGCTACATGTATCTATCAAATGGCATAAAAATAAATAATAAACATTATAGTATGGTTTCAATAATAGATGGTGAATCATACATGGATTCATTGGTTTTAGGTTACAGAAAAATCACGTCAATGTCAGATAATATACTAATGAAAAATAACTGGCATATAAACGGCCATGAATTTCACTATTCAAGACTTAAAACCAAAACAAATGGCTATAAAACTGAAAAGGGAACAGATGGCGTTTTTAAGGAAAACCTTCTTGCAGGGTACATGCATCTTTACTTTCCATCCAATCAAAAGGTTCCCGAGAGATTCGTTAAATCATGTTATAATGTATAATTGAAATTTTATTTATATAACATTATAATGATTTATCATGATATATCTATCTGGCAATGATCTAGACATCGACAAGCTTTATAAAATCTCAGTTTTAAAGGAAGGCGTAGGCATATCGGAGTCGGCTAAAGCCAATGTTGAAAGATCAAGGGAATCATTAAAAAAAATTCTATCAACAGGCAGTGAGATCTACGGGGTAACAACCGGCTTTGGGAGCCTTCTCAATAGGCATGTTGATGACAAGATCGAGCTGCAAAAAAATCTTATAAGGAGCCATTCAGCTGGCACCGGTAATTATCTTGATATTTCCTATGTACGTGCAATTATGGCGGTAAGAATAAATAGCCTTTTAAAGGGATACTCTGGCGTCTCAATGGATCTAATAGATAGGTTGGTGTTCATGCTTAATAATAATATTATACCTGTTGTTCCTGAGTACGGTTCGGTTGGTGCCAGTGGTGATCTTGCACCGCTTGCGCATATAGGCCTTGCAATAATAGGTGAGGGCAAGGTTTTTTACAACAATGAGATAAGAGATTCAATTGACGTATTTAAATCATTGAACATGGATAAATATGATTTCAAGGAGAAAGAGGGCGTTGCCCTAATAAATGGCACATCAATGATAACAGGGATACTTGGCATAGAACTTTATAAAGCTATTTTAATAATAAAGCATGCAATAATATCATCAATGATGTCCTTCGAGGCACTTTCTGGAACAGACATGGCATATAAAAGCTGGGCAATAGCATCGAGGCCGCATAATGGCCAGATAAAAATAGCAGAAAATTTAAGGTTTATACTAAAAGATAGCGATATAGTAAAAATTTCAAGGGAGACAAAGATACAGGATGCATACAC
>JAKAYN010000025.1 GCA_021826785.1 Thermoplasmata archaeon
TGCAATGTGGAATTAGCAAAATATGTGGATTATACGCAGATCATAGATAGCGCTGAAAAGAAAACTTTAATCTTCACTTCTTTTGTAAATGTATTACAGGAAGTGAATGATATATTAAAAAATATAAGGGATGCCTATCCAGATATAAGCCTAAGTGCTGATGCAAATTCAGAGTAAACATTTAATGATTTGGAAACAATAAAATCGCTGGATAGATACGACCTTGTTTATATAGAGCAACCACTGTGCTACGACGATTTAATATATCATTCAAAGCTTGCAAGGGAAATATCAACGCCAATATGCTTGGATGAATCAATAACATCTGCGAATAGAGCTGAAAAGGCATTTGATATCGGTGCATGCTCGGTAATAAACATAAAACCAGGTAGGGTTTCCGGACTCACGGAATCAATGAAAATAGCGAGAATAGCCATGGAGAATCATGGTCATGCATGGGTCGGCGGCATGCTTGAAACAGGCATAGGCAGGGCATATAACATGGCACTTGCAGCAAATAATCTTATTGATTACCCAGGTGATACATCTCCAAATTCAAGGTATTATAATGAGGATCTTGTTAAAAATCCATTTGACATGGAGGATAATATAATAAAAATAGATCTAAAAAGGCCTGGAACCGGTGCTGACGTTGATCAAAACATACTGAAAAAATACACAATAAATTCTGGAAAATTTAGTATTTAATTAAATTAAAATTATTAAATGAATAAAAGTATCTATAGAATTATATATCCTTATGACATTTTCTTATAAGTGATGCAATGGGTTATTTTCAGTACAAGCTTTTTACAATTGATAAATACAATAATACAATAAGGAAGCTTAGCCTCATGCCAAAGTACGTCTTTATTGTATTAATAATCTTTATGATTTTTTCATCGTTTCTTGTCTATATTATAATCATAAGAATACATGTATATAATAGCAGTATAAGACTAATAACACTTCTATGGCTTGTGCCAATGCCATTTATAATCATTAACTTTCTATACTTTTTAAAATTACCAGGTGAGGATTTTAGAATACACAGGGTTATAGGAAAATGCAAGCCTGTAATATTTCAGATAACAACGCTTGGATTTAACTATAAATCGTTAATTGAAACTGTAAAATCTGTCGATTACTGGTATAATAAACTTTTATCAGAGCACAGGATAGAATTTGATGCTGAGATCTGGGTTGTAATAGAGCCTGATGGTTATAAGAAAAATAAAAGATACTTCTCTGAAATAGAAAAGATATCAAAATTTATAGTAGTACCGGAGGATTATCAAACAAAAAATAAAACCAAGGGAAAGGCAAGGGCACTCCAGCACGCCTGCGATATAAGAAAATGTGATGCATGGATATACCATCAGGACGAGGAAACCATGGTTGGCGAGGATACAATACTGGGCATAGATGAGTTTATAAAAACACATGACAGAGGCATCGGTGTTGGCATAATATTATATCCACAAAACTTCAGCGGGAAACCATCACAGATGCAGGAGCTATCAAGGAGCTACATGGACATTATGAGCATATTT
The DNA here is from genome assembly GCA_021826785.1 of Thermoplasmata archaeon. GTDB lineage: Archaea > Thermoplasmatota > Thermoplasmata > Thermoplasmatales > Thermoplasmataceae > Picrophilus. The sequence goes on from JAKAYN010000025.1 coordinate 1,554, forward strand.
TCACAGAGAACTGAAAAAAATATGCTTGTTGGATTTCACGGATCGCATATAATTGTATCATCTGATATAGAAAATGATATTGGCTGGGACTTTGGAGATAAATCAACGGCCGAGGATTTAAACTTTGAAAATGCAGTAAGAAGGAAATATAAAAATGTCTTCTACCTTTTAAAGGGCTTTGCATACGAAAAGGCGGCACTATGCAAGATGGATCAGCTAAGGCAGAGACGCCGCTGGATACGCGGCATAATGGAGGCAATACTCAGAAAGGATATGGGCAAAACCAGAAAGGCAGTTATGATACTTCAGCTAATATCATGGTTTTCAGCCGCCATGTCGATATTTTTGTTCATTCTTGTAATTATATATAAGTTTTCTATAATAATACCTGAGCTTGCGTTTTTATCCCCATTTATATGGTTCCTAATGGCTTTGCAATACTATTCAGGCTACACGATGCACAGGCAGTACATAAAAAAACTTAGCATATATGTTTTAATAAAGAACGGCATCATCGGAGCCATTGTTGATATGATTTCACCATGGTACGCAATACTAAAAGTAAAATATAATCCAAAGAAGGACTTTATAAAAAAAGATGTTTAATATTTCAAATTTTTAATTATATCATCTACCTTTGAAACCATAACAACGCTTGATAATGATCTTAATGCTGCCTCGTGGCCTTCCTTTGATGATGATGAGCATGCATCTGAAGCAACAACTGTGTAATAACCAAGGTTTCCGGCATCCCTTGCACTGGATTCAACACCAATTTCCGTTGCTATTCCTGCAAAGATTAAGGTCTCTATTTTGGCTGCCTTAAGCATGTTGTCAAAGATCGTGCCTATAAAAATGCTTGCTGTGTGTTTATTTAATACATAATCGTTATCTCCTGGTTTTAATCCATCGTAGATTTCTGCCTCTATAGATCCGGGTGCCATAAAGACAGGTAATTTCTCAGGGTCATCAACATGGAAACGCATCATGTAAGATGATATCATTGCAGGTGACATGTATTCCTTTGGCAATGGCGTTATCTTTGTGTAAAGCACCTTCATGCCTGATTTATGCGCTGCATCGAGAAGCTTCTTGGCCGCATTTAAAAATTCATCTTTGTTAAAAACGTTGTTTACGAGACCATTCTGGACATCCCACATAACCAACATTGTATGCTCAGGGTTTATTATCTCCTCCATGGTTTCATATATCTTTTTGTTACCTAAAATTTTCATGACATGATATTTTATTAAAATATATTTTTTTTATGTTTATACTAAAAATAACTTTGTATTATAAAATATTTATAATATTTAAAATCTGATGGATAAATTATTATTTATCTTTTAAATGATTATCAATGAACATCGCTGGATTGCTATTAAATCCATTAAAAAACGCAACAGCTAGCTACACATGGTATGATAAAAACAATGGAATAATAAAATGGAGATTTGAAAATCCAAATAATAAAACGATATCATTTATACTATTAAGGGGCATAAAGCAGGACAATAATGTAAGTGAAATATATCCATTTGGCAATGCCTTTTACCCAATATACTATGAAAATTTTGGAACAGAGTTTTCATTAAAACCTGAACCACTGAAAAACATCGATTTTAAAACAAACTCACCGCCCCTGGCTATTTTTGAGAATGAAAATAAAACAAAATTTGTGGCATTTTTATTTACATTATCTCCAGGCGAAATATACGAGATGCTTGAGGGTGGCTGGAACAATATCGAGCCCGGTGGCATAAGCACAGTAACCGCATTTTATGTATCAACAAGAAGATTTTTAATAACTTTTAATGAAGAACAGTGCTCAATGTATAACAGTGAATCGAATCAAAATTACCCATGCCCTGGAAATCCATTATCCGTCAGATCCGCACTAATGTCATTAAGAAAGAATGTGAAACCGCTATTCAATGATAAGATTTCATCAGAAATTAATAATTTATCATTGATGGAATTAATTGAATACCTTCTTGAACAATTCTAAAGAAAAAATATTAATAATAATTTATATACATTACTATGGCCGTTGACTTTGGCGTTTATCATCATTCATCTAAAGAATCATCGGAAAAACTCAGAGAAATATCAAAAATCATGTTTACTGAGGCATTTAAAAAGCTTGGGTACTCCGGGGATGAAAAATTAAAGATACTTGATGCGGGTGCCGGCTCTGGTTTTTTAACATACGTCACTGCCATGTATTTTAAAAATTCAGATATAATCGATATTGATAATTTTTCAGAATCTTTAATTGATAACTCAATCGAAAGGCTTGATAACAATTTAAGGGAGCTTGGAATAATTGACAGGGTAAGAATTATAAAAATGGATCTTTTAAACATGGATATTAAGGAAAGCTTTGATCTTGTTGTCTCAAACCTTGTGCTTCACAACCTTGGTAAAAGGAGGTTTATTGCATATAAAAATATAAAAAAAGTTTTAAAATGCAGTGGTTATTTTATAAATGCAGATGGTTTTATAAGGAAAAATATCTTTGTTGAACCTTTTAAAAGTGATGTTTCTAAGATTTCAGATTTGTTCGACGTGTCATTTGCCATGGAACCGAAGGATCAGAAAAGAACAGATGTATGGAGATACATACTTATGGCACTCAAACCGATATGCTAGTTTATTTTGAATCACTTATAATTAATATTTATGTAAAAAATATTAATCTTTTATACTAATCCGTTTTCAGCAAATATTTTTAAATTATCTATCATATTTAATAAAAAATAAATATCATTCAGTAATACATTATAATATGGATTCAGACCTTGAAAAAATAAAAAAGGCAAAGCTCAATGAGATAATGAATGAGCTTGGAAACAGGGTAAAGGTAATAAAAGAATCAAATTTTGGCTCTTTTGTTTCAGAGGGTGTTTCTGTTATAGATTTCTGGGCAGTGTGGTGTGCTCCTTGCCATATACTTTCACCATTAATAGAGGACCTTGCGGATAAATATAAAAACGTAAAGTTTGGCAAGGTAAATGGTGATGAGAACATGAGGTTACTATACGAGTACAATATTACAGGTCTGCCAACCATACTTTTTTTCAAAAATGGAATTCTTGCGGATAGGTCTGTTGGTGTTGTTCCGGAAAGCGTTCTGGAGGAAAAGATAAAATGGCTGCTTTAAAACTGTTGCTTGGAATAAACGGCTTAAGCTACGGTTACTTTATGCGTTGTAATATACCAGTTATTGTAAATCTTTTTAATACACATCCTAGAGGCGTTGTCTACAATGATGACTGCCATAACATGCAAAATGTATGGAAGAGGATAATGCATTATAATAATAACTTTGAGTTACCAGGCAAAATTAAGGATAATCTTTCCATTATAAATATACCTGTTAATATTCCTACAGTTGGAATTTACTCTTCAAGTATAAATACTGATTACACAAATGAAGTAAGATCCGTTTTTGATGCAATAAAAAACACGGATTCTGAATATACAATAGCATCAATTAATTCTTTGAACATTCCTGGTGGAGCCGATATAAAATGCAATATATACTCGTTAATAGATAACTATCTCTATGAAATAATAAACAGTTTTAATGATTTTATTATATTCTCACCATATGGCGATGTAAAGCCAAATGATGTAGAACCATACGGAGTTTACATATCAACACGGCCAAGACCAAACCCGCATAAAACAATTAAAATTGATGAGATATTAGAAATATTTTCAAATATGTAAATTTATTTTGATAATACATTTAATATAGCCTTTGCAATCAATTTTTCCTTGTTTAATATCTCTACTTTTTCCATTGACTTGCCTGTTATAAGGTTTTTGTATACCAGATGCACTGATAGCGCCCTAACGTTTCTTAGCCTAGCAATAAAGTAAAGGCCTGCACCCTCAAGCTCTACTGCAAGATGATTGTCCGCGGCTATTCTCTCCAAAAACTCCCTGGGCTGCGCAAAAAGAGCATCGCTTGTGAATACATTGCCTTTCAATGTTTTTAATCCGGATGCATCAAATTCTTCTGAGGCTTTAATTAAAAGATCGTAATCCGGTGTTAACGAATACGCATAATCGTTATTTAGGTACTGTTTGAATGTGCCGCCAAAGTTGTATGAGTATCCCTGAGGTATAATAATTGATCCTGGATCTATATTATTTTTTATTGCATTGCATGAACCGAATCTTATAATGCGTTTTGCACCGAGTGATATTAAATCATCTGTTATCAATGAAATTGATGGAATGCCTATGCCATGAAAGACCGTCGTTATGGTTTTACCATTGTATTTTCCCTGGTATGCTGTATACCCTGCAAATTCTGATATCTTTTCAACATCACTTAAAAGTTCATTAACTGTTTTTTGCCTTTCCAGATTTCCAAGGATTATCACATCCTCGCTTACACTTTTTGCTGTTATTATTGCCATGATTTCATAATTAAAACATCAATCAAAATTGTTATGAAAGCATTGAAGCTACAGCAAAAATTAAAATAGCAGCGTGATATTTACATATAGATTATTATTAGGTATGATACAATGTAATGCATAAAATTAATGACCAACAATTTTATTATTCTCATAGATTTTTACAATCGATTTGTAAACCATTACTGATGCATGATATCCTGGTTCTGTTAGCCTGCCAGCGTATAAAATGCTTTTACCATAATTATCTATGAATATGCTTACAGTATCTGTTGATGTTCCAGGAGATCTTAGACCTGTTGACTTATCAATTATATTAAGATCGTTCATTGCCTGTGCCTTTGCCTCAGTAATTGATTGCATTAGATTTATAATAGCTGCATCTGATAATGGCATATTAATAATAACAGCAATGTTTATAGTTCCATAAAAATTATTCCTGTTCCCAATTGATAATGCATTGTCAAATCCTGCAGTTATTATAGTTTGAATTGTATAATCTTTTACTTTTTTGGTATCCATTATTCTCCTTGAAACTGGAACTGCTGTGATCGTTACAACTGTGCCTTTCCTTTCTATATTATTTTTTTCAAGAAAATCATTTATTTCTATCAATGGATCGTAATTATAATTTATTGAAACCGTTCTATTTATATATCTCCTGGCATAGCCTATGCCACCGTTGAACGGTGCAGAGCTAAACTTTCTAATGTATTTTTTAAAATCTATTATATAATAATTGTTATAATCATTTAACCTGAACATGACTTATGATAAAATACAGATAATTAAAATTTATATTATATAATATTATAATATTTCTAATTAATGAAGATTTTTATAACTTATCTTTTATTTTTAATGTTTTTGAAACCGTTAATTCTAAATATCATATTTATAAATCTACTGGTAATTGCTATTTTAAATAATAATTTAAGAATATAGTTGAAATTATCTAAAGTATTATATAAGACCATATGTTTTTGAATCATGGTTAAAATAGACGATATAGAAGATGAAATAAAGAAATGCAGGAGCATTTCAACAGATAATAAAACTGTTACATATGATTTAAGCAATATTGATTTTTCTGATGTAAAGAAGACCACAAGGGCACTGGCCAAAATTTTATTCAATAATGATATAAATAGCTGGATATCAAAAAATGGAAAGGATTTAACTGTAACACCCAATTATAAAATAGAAATAATAATAAATGATGAGAATAAAATGAAAATAAAAAAAATAGAGAAGGATTTTAAAAAATATTTGGGATTTGATGACATAGAGTCAAAATACATCGATGATATTCAAAGCGCTGTTCACAACAGCACCGATCCTGTTTCAGTGCTATTTCTGGGAATCTGGGCATTTGTTTTTCAACACAGTCAAAATAAATCTGCAGAAAAACAATACATAATAGGCATAATGGATTCAATAATGAAAAACATAGAAATTGTTTAAAAACAAGTATGAATTTAATAAATTTTATACTTATTTTATTATAAGATGGCTGCTGAACATAAAGTGAAAAAATGAATAAAAATATTTGATAAA
>JAKAYN010000026.1 GCA_021826785.1 Thermoplasmata archaeon
ATACAAATTATCATTTTTATTAACTATACAAAAAATAATTGGATTATATATTTTTTAATATCATGTATAATAGAAATGCCCTCTCAGGAAGGCTATTTACAATTATGTACTCATTATCTGAATGGGCACCGTCACCAACGGCACCAAGTCCATCTATTACAGGGCAATAGTATGAGCAGAAGTTTCCATCACTGGCCCCTGAAACAGAAGCCTCACCTATCATTATTTTGTTCTCACTGCATATCTTTTTTATTTTTTCCATAATCTTTGAGGTTTCTTTATTTTTTATCATTGGTGGTCTTACATTAGCATCGATTTCAATGTTTTGATTTTTTTCTCTTAGTTTTTCAATTACATATTTATCGTCATTATATTCATTAAATCTTAGATCCAAAATGCCATAACATAGATCTGGTATAACATTAGACCTTGTTCCGCCATGGATTATATCAAGATTTAACTTCCTTTTACCATTATTTAATGATTTTATTAAAGGTATTAAATCAAAAAGCTCGTAAATAGCATTTATTCCCTTTTCAGGATCAAGGCCAGCATGGGCAGATTTTCCATGGACTGTGATTTTTATGGTGCCAACCCCACTCCTTTCTGTTTTTAGAAATCCATTCAACGATGGCTCCATGACAAGTGCATAATCGGCATTTTTTGCCTCGTTTTCTATAATATCCCTTGAGAATTTTGAATCTATCTCCTCATCTGATGTTATTAAAAGCACAATGTTTTTGTTAATCTCATTCAAGCCAAATTTTAATGCGTAAATTGTTTCAATTATACCTGATTTCATATCAAAGATGCCTGGGCCGTATGCCTTTCCATCTGATATTCTAAAAGGCCTTTTGATTATTGTTCCCTCATCAAAAACTGTGTCGTAATGGCAGAGTAAAAGCACGTTTTTATTTGAATTTTTATTTATGTACAATCTTATATCGTTTCCATTTTCCCTTGATTCTATGATCTCTGGCTTTATACCTATATTATTTTCTATGTATTTATAAATATAAAAAGCAAATTTATCCAAGAGCTCTTTATTATATGACGGCGTTTCCATTTCAACAAGAGTCTTTAGATCATTTAACATATCAAACTTGTATTTATAAAAATCCTCAATATTCATGCAATAACTATGAATAGAATTTTTATAAATTTTATGATTAAATAAAACAGATAAAAATTTAAATGTATAATTATTTACTTTTCAATGGATGATATCGATAGAAAGATCATATTTTATTACCTTCAGGAGGCAAGGGTTCAGCAAAGAAAAATATCAACGGAGCTTAACATTTCACCACAGGTTTTAAAGTACCGTTTTGACAAGCTGGTTAGTAGCGGTGTTATAAAAAAATTCGTCCTTCATGTAAATCCATTGATATATAATAAAAAGGTTGGCTTTGCAGCATTTAAGGGCTCGTCATCTTATAATGACCATGTGTTTACTGAAATAAAATGCCTGGAGGAACTATCAATATACGGTTTTTATGGAAATTCAGAAGATGAACTATCGAACGTAATAGAAAAAGCCTCTAAGAGCCTTGGCCCGGCGGTCATGAGGTATATACCCGTTGTTGATGAATATATATCAATGAATAAATATGATGATTCGATAATAGATAGTCTTAGCAGGAATCCAAGAAAATCTGCATCTGAAATAGCACAGGAGCTTAACCTAAGATACCATTTTGTAAAGCGCAGGATAAATTATATGCTTAAAAAGGGAATAATATCAATAATACCTGTATTGGATCTATCAAAAACAGATGTGGTTTTGTTCGGCCTTTTCACAATGAATTTTAAGGCCATATCAAAGATTGTTGAGGATATAACACTTTTCAGTGTAAATGATCTTAAGTCTGGAATATCAATATGCTTCTCTGAGAATTTGAACAGTGCAAAACAGATAATAAACAAATGCCGCGATATAGATAAAAATATCGATGTTATGGTTATATACGAATATGAATTTTACGAGAATTTCTATAAAACCAAAAATTAGGATTTATTTTTAATAAAATTTAAAATCCAGTTAAAATCACATATTAATGAGGTACTATGATGTCATTATTCTTGGTGCTGGTTACTCTGGGCTTAATGCATTCTATAACATAAAAAATAGTAATAAGATAATAATAAGCGATAAACAATATTTTAATTACTATAAATCACATGGCTCTGTAAATATAAATTTAAAAAATGTGGTAAACGAATCTGTAAAAAAAATAGATTTCAGTGAAAATATCTTAAAAACTGATATGAATGAATATTCATACAAATATCTTATAATAGCCCTTGGCTGCTCAAGGGAGAATCAAATAAATTTCATCGATTATATTGAAAAACAGGATAATATATCACTATCATCAGAAAACGATTTTGATGATTATATATTAATACAGGAGCTTTTTTATCTAAGATCCATTGGATTAAATGTAAAATACCATGGAAGTTATCTCAGATTCCTGGGTGATAGGATAAGTTACAATATAAAGAGTTTAATGGATGAAAATAATATAGAATTCTCGGAACATTATGATTACAAAATGCCGGAATGCAGGCCAAATTATATTTTTAATGATTTTATAAAAACGGATTCAAAATTCAGGTTAAATGATAATGTATACGCCATAGGTGATATTATAGATTCTTGGCCAAAGCTTGGTGAGCTTTCAATGAGGCAGGGCAGATATGTTGCAGATCTTATAAATGGCAAAAATTATGATTTTAAACCAATTTTTATAAATATAATTGATGCGTACAATGGAAACGCATTAAGGATTAAGAGCGATTTACCATGGCATGGAAAAATTCAAAAGATAAGCAAGGGCCATTACGTGCATTACATGAAAAGCTTTCTTCATCATTATTATAAAATAAGGCATGGGAAAATGGGGTTTCTAATAAAGATTTAAAAAACAGGAAATCCAAGAGAGGCATCTATTATTATGCCTATCGCAAGAACAATGGATGCATATATATTATAATAGAATGCCCTCCCAAAGTTGCCTTTATATGCAAGAATAAATGCAGCAAGCATGATCAAACCATGAAGCGCAGTTGCCGTGTATGATATAAAGTAAAGTCTGTAAACAAGATCCGCTGCAATGGCAAGTGAAACAGATATTATCTGGTTTATGCCTGCAAATTTCAATGCTTTGTTCCCAAGAAGCACGGCAAAGCTATGAAGATTATTCTCCATGTCGTATTCCATATCAGGTATATGATTGTATAGATCGAAACCAAGGGCCCAGAATATTGTTGCAAAGACGAAGAGCCATGGTATTCTGTATATTATATAGATAGGCCCATGGTTTCCAAGAACCGAAATTGCACCGGCCATAACAGATAGACCCTGTATTGACGCTATCTGATAATTTGCGAATGATGTGTACCTTTTCATGTATGGGTAGCTCATTATTACTAATGCGCCTATTGGGCTAAGTGCAAGAGCAACCTTGCTTATAAAAACGACGGATGCAAAGTAGCCTATTAAACCTATTATTATCATTATATATGCGTCCTTAACCGTTATTAAACCTGTTACCATTGGCCTTGTCCTTGTTCTTGGATTCTTAGCGTCAATATATCTATCTGCCAGGTTGTCATTTGTCATTCCTGCTATTCTTATAAAAAACAGGGCGATGAATATTAATAATAAAAGCCTTATTGATGGTATTCCTCTGGCGGCCAGAAAGGCTCCTAAATAGGCCATTGGCAAACTGAATAATGTCTGCTCAAGCCTGAGAAATCTTAGCGTAATATAGAATTTGCTCTGTCTGTTTTTAACTCCTCCAGGGTCCCAGTACACGAGTCCAGATTTTTTCACACAATATAAATATTGTTTAAAAAAAGTTTGAGATATTACAAATTATAATAATTTAAGATAAATTTTCAAAAAATATGATTTTAAGTTTATTGGTTTACTAAAAAATTTAACTGTAATAGTTTAGTGCCAGTGCGCTGGATCCAGATGCCGTGCCTGTAAGTTCAAAGCTAACATAAAGCGTTGTTGAGCCTGTTAAAGTTATCGCTGTTCCGGGTGTGTATGGGCTTGCGTTTACTGTTAATGTTGTTGAGCTTGCAGAACCAGTAACATTTGCCGGTGATGTTGTGACATAAATTGTGACACCGGACGGTAAGGTTCCATTTATGTATAACGTTCCTGAGGCCGTTGAATTTATGTATAATACATTCAAAAGATAAACGTATCCAGAGCCTGCCGTTGTATTAACATAAATCGTTGCGCCAGAGCTGATGTTTGCCGGTGTTCCAGTTGAAACCGGTGCGTATATAAGACCATCGTTATATGCTGTTTTATAATTTGATCCAGGTGCCATATATATAATCGGTGCCTTCTGTGAAACCGAAATTGAGTGACTGCTTGTAATGACAACACTTGCAAATACAGCTGAAGGCAGTAATGCAACCACAATTATTGTTAATAATATGTATAATCTCTTTTTGTTCATACTATCAGTCCACTAATTTTGACATCTATATAAACTTTTGTTCAAAAAAATTTGATAAATTAAATGATAAATATTATCAATCATGAAAATAATTATCAATATATTATTCTAATATTACACTTAAACATAAATTATATCAATTATAAAAAACTATTTTAGATAATCTTTTATATTCATAATCTATTAATATCGATTTAGATGATAGAGTTCTATTCTAAGGCAGCACTGCCATCGAGGTTTGGCAGTTTCGAAATATACGTTTTCAAAAATGACGAGAACAAGGATCATGCGGTAATTGTTCATGGAGATGTCCAGGGCAAGAGCGATGTACCTGTTAGAATACACAGTGAGTGCCTAACAGGCGATGTTTTGGGCTCATTAAGATGCGACTGCCGCGATCAGCTTATAGAGTCATTAAAGTACATAGGTAGCAGACCATATGGCATGCTAATATACATGAGGCAGGAGGGTCGCGGTATAGGTCTTCTTAACAAGATAAGAGCATACAATTTACAGGACCAGGGGCTGGATACCGTTGAGGCGAACCTTGAGCAGGGATTACCAGTTGATGAAAGAAAATATGACTATGCCGTTGACGTTATAAGATACTTTGATATAAAGAGCATACAGCTTATAACCAATAATCCAGAAAAATTAAAATATCTTGAGGAGCACGGAATAAAGATAACGGCAAGAATACCAATAATAATACCACCGACAAAGTTTGATGAATTTTATTTGGAGACAAAAAAGGAGAGAATGGGTCATCTATTTTGAGCTCATTTTATAGCTTAGTTCAGAAATTTTTTTTAGTGTTTCATATGGTTTTTTTTCTGCAGCCTCTTTGAAGAATTTTATTGAAATATCATAATCCTTTATATTTACTGGTTTTGGAACACCGTCCTTGCCACCAAGGCAGAATGAGAATTTTACTGGATCATTATATGATGGCCCATTTCCATAGATTATTTCAGCAAGATATGATATGGCCCTTATTGTTGATTTGCCAACGCCTTTAATGTTTATGAATTCATCGAAGTTCTCAGGATTGTATTCATAAACCTTTCTAACGAGCTTCCAGTCTATTTTATAATTAAGGTTAAGCTCAGGCTTTACATTAAAATTATCCAAAGTTCTCTGTTTTTCATATTTTGATATACCATCATGTATTAAATCGATCATATCATTTCTATTCATTTCACTTTTCTTGGATGAAAGATCAAAAACATTATTATTTTCATATCCGGATATTCCACTGCGATCCCCATTGTAAAAATCTACTGGATTTATCCATTGGTACCTTCTTGCAAGTCCCAGATCACTGTTCATGCCCTGATTAATTACAGTGTAATTGCCATTATAATCCATTATTATAAATTGAATATAAATATCAAATGAATCCTGTAAAAGCTTATTATCTGTTATTCCTGTTTTTCTCGAGCCATTAATTACATTGTAAAGCTTTTTTTCAGGCACATTTCCGGATTTCTCTATATCATTAAATTCATCCTTAATATGCCTAATGTGATTGCCCTTGCCACCTATTATTATAATATCGTCCTTTTTGTTAAGGTATTCCTTCATGGCACTAAGTGTTGCCGTTGTTGTGCCACTGGAGTTCCAGTCAAATCCTATGGCCAGTGAAAATGAGTGAAACCAGTATGGGTTGCTAAGATTTTCAAGAAGTTTTTTTGTTCCAAAGTTGTCTATAATTATATCAGATAATATTCCAGATAATTTTATCATCCTTTTATAAAGGTATTCTGGTGGATGGCCATAGTGCAGTGGCATTATTGCAGTACCTCTTCGATCCATACATTAAGATTCTTTTTTATAAATAAAAGCTTTACCATAGTATTTATATGAATTTTACATTTAACAAATGTGAGGGACGTTATAGTTGTTGGCGCTGGCCCTTCAGGTTCTTACGCGGCATATTTATTATCAAAGGGTGGCTACAATGTTTTGCAGCTTGAGGAACACAGGGAAATTGGAAAGCCCGTTGAATGCACTGGATTGGTTTCAAGAAGGGTCTTTGATTTTGTAAAAAGCAAATCCATGGTAAATAAGGTCCACGGTGCGAACATTTACTTTCCAAATAATAAATACATACATGTTTCAAAGGGCGAGGAGACAATAGTAATGTACCGCGATCAGTTTGACAAGGACGTTGCCGCAATGTCAATAGAATCTGGAACAGATCTAAGGATAAATTCAAGGGCCCTTGAGGTCTCTGTAAATGATGATTTTGCAATGGTTAAATTCAGGGAGAATGGTAAAATCATTGAGGAAAGATCAAGGATTATAATAGGCGCGGACGGCGTTAACAGCACTGTTAGGAGATTTTTATCAAAAGAAAGACCATCAAGGATCATATCAACTTACCAGGTGGATTCATCATACAAAATGGATGATCAGGACGACGTTAACGTTTACATTGGTTCATCAAGCAGCAAGGGATTCTTTGGCTGGGCAGTCCCATCTGGTGATATTACCAGGATAGGTGTCGGTGCGGACCATGACACTGCAATAAAATATTTTAGGAATATAAACAAAAATTTTAATGATAAGATACTTGGTATAAACGGAAGCCCAATACCGATAAGATATTTAAAAAAAACATATGGAAAACGATACATGTTAATCGGTGATGCCGCAGGCATAGTAAAGCCAATTTCAGGTGGTGGTATATACACTGGCATAGTCTCAGGTAAAAATGCTGCCATTGCGGCCGGAATCGCACTGGAAAAAGAGGATTTTTCTGATAAATCAATGTCCCTTTATCAGAAACTATGGAAATCAGAGATTGGCCGTGAGCTTTACATTGATTCAAAGATTCAGG
>JAKAYN010000027.1 GCA_021826785.1 Thermoplasmata archaeon
CTATTGATTTGTAAAGTGCCTTTATAACATCGCTTTTTAATCTGCTGCCATGGAACTCAAGAATGTAATCATCAAAGCCTAGCCTTTCAAGCCTCTTTTTTACAACATCTATCGCGGCCTTTTTCTCACTTACAAAAAGGACACTCTTGCCAAGGTACATGGAATCTGCTATAATATTTGCTATCGTCTGGCTTTTACCTGTTCCAGGTGGGCCTATTAGTATAAAGCTTGCACCCTTCCTTGCAGCATATATGGCCTTTAGCTGGCTCGAATCTGCATCCAGAACGTTCCTAACATTATAATCAATATCCTGCGGCATAAGACTATTTATCTCATTTAGCTTTTCATAGTCCTTTGCAAGTATTCTGGCCAGATCATTTGATTCTATCTCCATATGATGCTTTCTTATATCTTCATATATCGTAATATTATTAAATGATATTGTGCCTATATATGACGATTCAATGATCTTCCAGCCAGTGCCCTTAATGGCATTTTTTAATATTTTTATTGCCTCGGAAAGATCCATCGTTGAATTTATATCGTAATTAAAATCTATTCCCAGGGAATCAAACCTTTTTTTTATGTTTGGATTAAATATAATATCATCATCAATATACTGTATTGAATAATCCTTCATAAAGCGCCTTTGCATCTCAACAGGTATGAAAAAGATCTGCGTTTCTATATCGCTGTTAAAATCGTCTTTCCATTTTAATATACCAAGGGATACATAAAGGGTATTTATACCATGCTCATTTATGGACGTTTTTGATGAATAATATAAATTGTAAAGCGATCTCTTACCATAATCCTTCTTTGCAAGGGTTATCTCATCATGTTTCCGCTCATCATCATTTTCCTGGAATTTTATTGATTTGCCCTTTAAAACAAGATTATCGTATAATGTTATCATTCTCGGCGATAAAATTTTTATAAAATTCTTACCATCGAAGTATAGCATCTTATTGTTTTTAGATGAGTCAAGTAGATCCTTTTCCCATTTGTCGATAAAAGTTTCAATGTCCATTTAATCGATCATTAATTATTAAAAATGTATATTAATTTTCCTACATCAAAATTTATAAAATTCTAGATTTTATCTCAAAGATTAGATTCTCGCTCTTTTTTAATAATGTTCCACCTGATGCCCTTGCAATAATTTCATTGTAACCCGGCAGAAAATCATCATCGCCTATGATAAAGACCCTGCTGTACCTGCCAAGGTAGGATGCAGCATCGTATATTCTTTGAGAAGATGCATCAGGATAATTGCCACGGCCGTCCGTTAATAAAAATGATACCGTTTTTTTATTATACCTTTTTGATAGATCACCACAGAGCCTTAGTGCCTGTGCCAGTGGCGTCTTACCAGAGCCCTTTATAGATCTTAATGATGATTCTATTGTGTTAAAATTCCTGCTAAAATTTGATATAACCTTTGCATCTGTTCCTGAGAAAGACACAAGCGAAACCTTTGAGCGCTTTAAATATGCCTCTTTAAGTATCATGCCAGATATATTAATAGCATCGTTTATACGACTCTTGAATTTCATGGATCTGCTTGCATCAACGGCGATTATAAATGGTACAGAGCCACCTGATATTTTATTCTTAAATGAAAGATCATATGGCATAACTTTATTATCCATGTTTAATGCCATGTTTACCATTGTTCCATGTATATCCAGGTAATGCCCCGGCTTAAATGAAAATTTGTTGAAACCTGAACCCTTCGATATCCGGCCGGTATCGTTTGATGCTTTAATTTTAAAATTCACAGATTTTACAGTATTTCCATTATCCGGTTTATCAATGTTATAATCTTTTTTTAAATCAGAGTATTCTTTTTTCCCATCATCATTTAAGTTATCTTTTAAATCGTTTTTATCATTGGAATTGCTGTTCAAATTTGGCTTTGTAACATCCTTGGATCTATGATTCATTGCAAAGTAAAGTGCAATGTCTAAATCATTTTTATCGGGTCTTTTTCTATTATAGTATGCTGCTATTGCCCTTGCAGATTTTACAGCTGCAATCATGGCCCTGTTGCCAAGATGTTTCTCCATAATTTTTGATGCCATGTATTTTAAATCATCATCATTTAATTTTACCTCATAAAGGATTTTCCTAGCATTTATGATTTTTTTTCTTATTTCATCATCATATTTTATGTATTTTTTTGAAAATGATGATGGATCCATATTAAATGATTCGACCCTTTTTGATATCTCAACCATTTCCTCAATGCTTTCAGGCAGTGATGCGTTCACTGAGATCCCAAAACGGTCTAGAAGCTGTGGCCTTAGATCGCCCTCCTCAGGATTCATTGTGCCTATTAATATAAACCTTGCAGGATGTATATATGAAAGGTTCTCACGCTCAACCCTGTTTATACCTGTTGCCGCTGAATCAAGTATAGCATCAACAATGCTGTCGTCCAGAAGGTTAACCTCATCTATATAAAGTATGTTTCTGTTTGCCTCACCAAGTATACCCTCATTTAATTTTATCTCACCATGAAGCGCGGCCTTGATGTCAAGCGATCCGGAGACGCGGTCTATTGTGGCGCTTAACGGTATCTCCTTTATATCTATTTTTTTGTAAAACGCTTTTAATTGCCCGTTTTTTAAATTTTCAAGGCACTCATCGCATAGATTATTTTCATCGTCTGGATCGCAGTTAAACCTGCAGCCTGTACTCTTTATTTCAGGCAATATTTCTGAAAGCGATCTAACCATTGTTGTCTTGGCTATGCCCTTTGGGCCTATTATTAAAATGCCCCCTATGCCTGGATCTATGGCATTTATTAATAACCCAAGCTTTACATAGTCTTGCTTAACAATTGCAGAAAATGGAAAATTAATTATTTTCATTCTGTTTCACCCTCCATTTCAATATACGAGGACTCAAGTGATCTTATGCGCTCATCGCTGGTCTTCCAGATACCGCGCTTATTTGCCTCTATGAGCCTTGCAGTTATCTCATTGTATGCCCAAGGATTCTCATTTTTAAACCATTCCTTCATATCATTATCTATTGAGAACTTATCGGCTATCTTATCAAATATTGTATCATTGACCAGGCCTGTTGTAGATGCCCAGCCATATAGATGCTCTATCTTTTTTAACATCTCTGTTGCACCGCGGTAACCAAACCTTTTTTGTGATGATATCCATTCATCGTTTAAAAGCTTCATAATTGCGGTCCTTTCTATTTCCTCCTTCATGGTTCTTACCCTTGGCGTAGATGGGATAAATGTATCCTCAAACATTAGATCTGTATTTGCACCTGATTTCTTGGACGCAAGGAAGAAACCACCGGCATAGCTGTAATTGCATGAATCGTCCATTATGTCTATTTCGTCGATTTCACGCTTATGCACAATTGATTCAACCTTTGATGAAATGCTCATTAGATTCTTTTTAGCCTCTGTGCCAAAGTTGTTCTTACCGTATGAGTAGCCCATCCATTCAATGAAAACCTCTGCAAGGTCATCGTTTGATTTCCATTGGCCTGATTCAACGGCGTTGCTGACACCTGAACCGTATGAACCCGGCTTTGACGAGAATATTCTATTTAAATGGCCCAGTTCCTCATAGTGTTTTTTAACATAGTTAATATTTGTATTTTCATCAAGCTCTGCAATCTTCCTTATGCCTGTGTCTATTAACTCTATTATATTAAAAAGGTTATCACGCACTATGCCACTGGCCTGTATAACAACATCTATTCTTGGCCTACCAAGTTTTTCAATTGGTACGGGAACAACCTCTTTTATCTTGTTTGTGCCCTCCTGCCATACAGGTTCAAGGCCAAGTGTATATAATATCTGGGATACAAGCTCACCATCAGATCTATAAATATCAGTTGACCATAAAATGAAGCCAAGCGTTTCAGGATATCTTTTGTTTTTATTAAACTCGCTTTTTATAAGCTTTTCAGCCAGTATCTTTCCTATTTCAAATGATGATCTTGTTGGTATTTTAAATGGATCCACAGCGTAGAAGTTCCTGCCTGATGGTATAACATCGTACCTGCCCCTTGATAGCGATCCTGAAGGGCCTGTTTCTATATACTCACCGGATAATGCCTTTAAAAGGTTATTTTTCTCGTTGTCACCTGAATAGATTAAATTATCTATGATCTTTTTATCTGTATCATCCATGTTATTAATGCCATTAAAGTATTCATTTAGTTTTTTCTTTTCTTTCTCTGGATCTATTTCAAAGCGCCTTGCAGTTGATACATACTCTATTAAATCGTCATTTTCAAGTTTTGATGCAAATGTGTAAAGCCCTTTTGAAATTATTGAATCTTTGAATAGGTTTAATCTGTGCTCAAGCTCGTGCGTTGCCTTTTCTGGATCGTCAAATGCTATTTCAATGCCAAGATTTTTGCATATATCCTCTATTTTCTTTACTATCATATTAGATCTTTTATCATTCTCGCTCTTTTGTGATTCCTCAAAATCTTCGATCAAATCCTCAAGCTTATTTATTTCATCGGGTGCATCACCGTATGCGGTTGGTGGTGTTATATAGTCCAGAAGCACTGCATAGCTGCGCCTTTTTGCTATTATGCCCTCCCCTGGCACATTGGTTGAATAAAGGTATATATGTGGCATGGTTCCAATGGATATCTCTGGAAAACATGCGTTTGATAAACCAAGACCCTTTCCAGGCGTGAATTCTAAAGTTCCATGTGTTCCAACATGTATTATCGCATTTGCCTTGAAAACATGCTCTATATAATAATAGAATGCCAGCCAGTAGTATGTAACAGGTGTCTCGGAATCGTGTATTGACCTTATGCTGTTTACATCGTCTGAGTATGTTATCCTCTTTGGCTGTATGCCTATGAAAACATTTTTATAAAAAAGACCCGGTATTATAAAGCTACCATCCATAAGCATGTAATCCCTTTTATAATTTAAATTGCCCCAGCGTTCTATAATCTTATTTTTTGATGTTTCAGGAAGCCCGTTAAAATATTTATTAAATTCATCGATGCCTAGCCTGTAAAATGAGTTACCATCAATTATGTCTTCTATTGATGTCCATTTGCCCTCTGGAATTGCCTTTTTGTGCATGATCTCCCTTACCAGTGCCTCCCCGTTTTCAGGGACATCCGTATCATAACCGTTGTTTTTTAGTATTCTTAAGATGTTAGACACAGATTCAAGGGTGTCAAGACCTGTTGCCGTGCCTATATTTGCCTCAAGATCCTTGAATGAAGACCCAGAGTGCAGTATAATTGCTATTCTTTTATCATGGTTATTTAATTTTTTTAGCTTTATCCAGTTATAAATCCTGGTCACCATGTATTTTATTTGATCCTCTAAAGGCACCAGCCTTCTATATATTGATTTAAATTCGGTTACCCTCTCAATGGCACCAATTATTATTGGCTCTATGGTTCCATCCATTTCTGGTATCATTGCACTCATAATTGTGCTCACAACATCAAGACCACTTGAATCGATCCATTCCTCAGGTGTTTTGTAATAATAGATAAGTGCCTGAAAAACTGGCACATTTAGATTTAATAAAGTTTTTTTATCATTCTCCTTTATTAAAGAGAATGATAGCATGTTTATTATGGCATCGACATTGTTTAAAAAGTATTTATTTATGCATTCCTCTGCACTTTCTATATGCTTTGATTTGTCGCCAAAACCATTTGTAAAAACTGCGATTGCTTTTAGATTATGATCTTCAAGATTTTTTATGACCGAGTCGACTATTTTTGTATCGTTATCGATCCACGCCGTTCTGTAAAAAAGTATGCCAACAGTGCCAATGTAATCCCCATCCTTTGACTGTTTGTATATTCCAGAGAAAGGCATTTCTATTGGCTCGGAGTAATCACATGGCTCTATTAGATTTTTTATATATAATAGCATATTCTTTATGTTTTCATATCCACCGTAAAAATAATAGCTTGAGACCTTTGACTGAACCTCAGGCGAGACCTTTGAGTACTTGCTAAGAACGGGATCTATTGCTATAACATAATTTTTTCTTGATATAATGTTTTCAATTCTTGATAATATATCACCGTATATGCTTTCTCCAGAGAAATGATGTATAAAAACAGCGTCGCTATCATTAATAAAATTTATAAAATCATCATCGACTGGATCCAGCCTTGGATACTTTATTTTTAAGTCTATACCTGTTTCCATTGCGGCCTTTATAAATGATCCTATAATTGAGCCGTTCCAGCCAATTAATACAGCCAACTTCATAAAAAGTAAAATGTATTTTAGTATATTAATGATTCCTTCTTATTATTAATAAAATTAATGCTATTAAAAATGCTATTATAAAAATTATTGATAGATATAAATAAAGTTTGTTCATGTAAACCTGCTTAACGGATATTACGTATATATTGTAATTATATTTACTTCCATTGTAAATAATGCTGATATTTGTATTCTTATCCATGTTTAAATTAAACTGTGATTCACCATTGATTAATGTTAGATTCATTGATTTTCCATTGTATATTAAATCATAGGTTCCATTTATACCTGGTCCGTATGGACTGCCCAAAGTTAAAATCACGTTGAAAAGATGTTTTCCCGGTTTAATTATAAATGAGTTTTCAATACCAATTGAGCCTGAAATGTTGAAATTTAAATACGTTTTTAAAGGCGTTTTTATCAATGTTGAAGCCGAGTAAATAACAGTGCTTGCACTTGCGTTTTCTGATATTGCACTTATAATAAAATCGTCCGCTGGCATGTACAATGATGATATAGTATCTTTAATATACGTTATAAAATCATTATTGTATGGATTTTTTAATGGTTTGTAAAACGATGTATAGAATGTTGCGTTTGCGTATCCGTTCATTGTTGTAACATTTAGTTCTGGCATAATAGTAGATGCAAAGTATGAGTTTGGATTAAATCCGTTTATTGAATTATTAAAGAAACCACGGTTTGGTCCAAGCATGTTCTGTGCCATTAATGATATATTATAATTGTTTAAGGGCTTTCCATTTAATGATGCGTATATTTTTATATTATATGTTCCATTTCCATTGTTTAAATCGCTAATATCTATTTGTGGTACATTATATTTTGATATTGTTACAGGTATTTCAACCGGTTCCTCATCACCGTAATTACCATTAAGCTGTGATCCAAGCTCCATTATTGGTGTGTAACCTGCTTCGCCTGGCATTGATACACCTGCAGAATAATTAGA
>JAKAYN010000028.1 GCA_021826785.1 Thermoplasmata archaeon
ATCTTATTTACATTTAATTTTTTTAAATAGTTAATATACGAATCAAATGCAATCTTTCCAAGAACGAGAACAGCCTTTAAACTCCTCATGGATCTTATTTCGTCAAAGAGGAATGCAGAACAGTTTTTAAGCTCACTATTCAAGGGTTTGTTTTCAGGGGGTGCGCATTTAAGTGCAAGTGTTATATATGAATCAATGTAAATTAAGCCATCATCAATGCTTTTTGATAGTGGCTGGTTTGTTATGCCGGCTTGATACAGAGATGAAACAAGGAAATCAGAGCTTTTATCACCTGTAAATATCCTGCCAGTTCTGTTTCCACCATGTGCGGCAGGTGCAAGTCCTATTATAAGTAGCCTTCCGTTTATATCCCCGTATCCAGGTATTGGCCTTGACCAGTATTCCTGGTCATATTTTTTATGCTGTTCTATAAATGCACGATATTTTATAAGCCTCTCGCATTTTGTGCATTTTATTACATCATTTGTGCTCAGGTTATGGTTTTTGTCAACCATCTTAACAAACACCTTTGAAAGTTATCATATCAATGAATTTAAATATGCTTAAACTTCCTGGGGTATAAAACAAAACCATATACTCAGTAGAATCTATCATGTATTGTCTTTTTATTATATGATGCGTTTAAATTTTAATGTATTAATTTACCATTTGCTGTTCTGAATAATACTCTTTTGATTCTATTTCAAAGATAATTATCATGATTTTCTATGTTTTTATTATCAGGGAATGAGCATTTGGATGTATATTAAAATTGTTCGATGATTCTTTTATCTTTTTAATTGTCCATTGTGCAGTCTGTGCCGGTAATTTTTGAAAGTTATTATTTTCCTCTGTATCTATTGGTATTGCAAACTGTTTTGCAATGATTTTATATGAAGATAATTTTTCCTTATTAAAGATTTCTTAAAATGCAATTGGTTTGGTTAAATAAGCTCTTTGATAAATGGCACATTTTGGATATTATTTCGTTATCATGAATAAAGATTTGCTAGGTTCTAATACATTCATAATATACCTCATTACATTATATATTAATCTTCAATTAAGCGCATATAAACGCAATGTTTTTCTTGGCATTCTTAATATATTCATTACATAATTTGCCTTCATAGTTAATATTATAATATATCACTGATATAAATATATTGTTTTTAATAACTATATGTATCTAAAGCAGGCTGTGCCCACCATCTATTGCAATGATCTCGCCATTGATCCAGTCGTGTTCAGCTATTATAGAATAAACAACGTTTGAAATATCCTCAACAGGTGTCTCTGGCTTACCGTATTTATGCATGCCATGATAATCTCTATTAATACCGAAACTCTCTATTATATATTCAGGTGCAACTGCATTTACCCTTATACCCTTATTTATAAGGTTTGCAGCGGCAATCTTTACAGCCTTGTTTAATGCATATTTTGATATTGTGTATGAAAACGTTTTTAAATTATTCTTTGTATTGGCCGTTGAATTTGATATAAACATTAATGATGAACCAGGTTCCATATATTTAATGGATGCTGACGCAAGGTAAATTGGTATCTTTAAATGATTATTTATCATATCATCGAGACCTATTGGTGATTCTATACTATCCTCCAAAAAGCCACCAACTGATACTATCAATGAAAAGATGTTTCCATGTCTTTTGTGCATTTCATCTATTAAATTTTCACAGGTTTCTTTATCATTTAACTCCATGGCTATGTAATCTATAGATCCATAATTTGATAGTTTATCTTTAATATCTTTCAATTTTTTTTCATTCCTGGAGTTTACTGTTACATGAAAACCTTTGGATAAAAAGTTGTATGCTATGGACTCACCGAGATAACCTGTTCCGGCTATTAATATGTTCTTCATAATTTAAAATTTTTTAATAAATAATAAATCTATCGTTTATCCCTTCCATATCCCTATGCCAAGACCTATTATAAAAACGATTAAAAAGAATGTAACTGTTAATGATTGCAAATGCAGATCAGAAGCATAGGTTGATGCATATTTTGTAACGTTGGATATTAAATCTGCTGCACTTACATGTGGCAAAAATGATAAATCTATAAAAGATGCTATTATTAACGCAACGACAAGCAAAACAACCGCAACTATGGCCTTCTTCGCCACCATGCCGAACAGAAGGCCATCAACGAATACTAGTATTAAAGTTATATAGCCCTGATAAGGCTCTAGATATGATGGATATATCATCATTTTATTTATACAAATTTTATATATAAAACTTTCATTGATTATTCAAAATATATTTTATAAATGTATTGCATACTATAACATGATTTATACAGAACCTGAAGATACATTATCACCGGTTATAGACCTAATAAAATCATCAAAAAAAAGGCTTTACATGAATTTTTATTTGATCGATGATAAAAGAATACTATCAGAAATAACAGAATCTGTTAAACGAGGTATAGATGTAAAAATCATCATTGATGGAAGGCCATGCGGTGATGGCAACGCAGAGAATGAATTCGAAAACCTTTTAAAAACCGGTGCAAAGGTAAAAAAGGCACCAAAAAGATTTGAAACAGACTCATCATTTGACCATGCAAAGTACATGTTCAATGAAAAATACTTTATGATCGGCACCGCAAATTTAACAGAGGCTGCATTTAGCAGAAACAGAGAATACATTATTATAGATAAAAAGCGATCGATAAGAAAAGAGCTTGAAATGATCTTTGATGCAGACTGGAACGATAAAAATGCCGGTGAAACACAATCAATAATTGTATCGCCAGGCTCACAGAACGCTATAATATCCTTTATGAGAGATAATAAAAAAATACTAATTGAAAGCGAGGAACTTGGTGATGATGAAGATATATTGAATGAGATGATTAAAAAAGGCAAGAATTTAAGGATAATACTTCCTAATACCATATCTGAGATAGATTATAAAAATTCGATAAAACTTAAGGATGCAGGCGTTAAAATAAGGTACATGCCAAAGAATAAGATATACATGCATGCAAAGATGATGGTTTCAAAATATGGATTTATAGGGTCACAGAACTTTACAAGGGCAAGTCTAAATAATAACAGAGAGGTTGGCATAATATTTAAAAAATATAAATATAAATCAGTGCTAAAAAGGACATTTAAAAAGGACTGGAAGATGGCAGAAAAAAAGATTGGTGGCGTAAAATGACCGGAAAATTGTATGTAGTAGGCATTGGCCCAGGCAATATCGATAACATGACATTAAGGGCATTAAATGCAATAAAAACCTCAGATGTAATTATTGGTTATTCATATTACAT
The DNA here is from genome assembly GCA_021826785.1 of Thermoplasmata archaeon. Classification (GTDB taxonomy): domain Archaea; phylum Thermoplasmatota; class Thermoplasmata; order Thermoplasmatales; family Thermoplasmataceae; genus Picrophilus. The sequence continues at coordinate 3,313 of JAKAYN010000028.1, forward strand.
CGATCTTATAAAGGATTTATTAAATGGAAAATCAATAATATCAAACGATGTTTCTAATGAGATTGAGCGCGCCAAAGATGCAATAGAATTGTCAATGGAAAAAACTGTTTCTATTATATCAAGTGGTGATGCGGGTATATACGGTATCGCAGGTATAGTTCTTGAAATTATATCATCAGAAAATCTTGATTTAAACATCGAGATTATTCCAGGGGTATCGGCAATGAGTGCTGCCGCCTCATTAACAGGGGCACCTTTGATGAATGATTTTGCGGTAATAAGTCTTAGTAACTTGCTAACCTCCGATGAAACAATAATTAAAAGAATCGAATCTGCGGTTTTAGGGGATTTTGTTCTTGCTATTTATAATCCAAAAAGCCAGAGAAGAACCGAGCTTATAAAAAAGCTTTATGATATTTTAATAAAATACAGAAGTCCAGAAACACCTGTTGCAATAATCAAAAATGCGTACCGTAAAGATCAATCCATTACAATAACTAATATAAAAAACTTTTTATCATATAATATTGATATGTTCACAACAATACTAATTGGCAACTCAAATTCATATACGTTCAAAAATTTTATCATAACACCAAGAAGATACATTAAGAAATAAATTAGCCAATAAAAACATTTTTAATTTATCGTTTAATATTTAGCCATGGCAAGAAGCAAGATTTCAATTATAGGTGCAGGTGCCGTTGGTGCAACAGTTGCCCAGACGCTTGCCATCAGGCAGACTGGTGATATATACATTTTTGATATCGTTGATGGTCTTGCAGAAGGCAAGGCCCTAGATATACTTGAAGGTGCCCCTCACTGGGGTTATGATCTTAACATAAAAGGATTCTGTACAGCTGATGAATCAAAGTACGCAGAGATGAAAGGTTCAGACGTCATAGTTGTGACCGCTGGTCTGGCCAGAAAGCCAGGAATGAGCAGAGACGATCTGCTTTTGAAGAACATTGGGATAATGAAATCTGTTGGTGAGGCAATAAAGAAATATTCACCTGAATCAAAGATCGTCGTTGTAACGAATCCTGCCGATATAATGGCATATGCAATATACAAGGCATCCGGTATAAGCCCGGATAAGATAATAGGTCTTGGCGGCTCCTTGGATAGTACAAGATTTAGAACATTTCTGGCAATGGAATTAAATGTATCCTTTGAGGATGTGAACGCCTTTGTTATAGGTGGCCACGGAGATGATATGGTTCCATTTATAAGATATTCAAACGTTTCAGGAATACCAATAGAGGATTTATTACCAAAGGAGAAAATAGATGAGATAGTTAAAAGAACAAGGTTTGGCGGTGGCGAGATAGTGAATCTTTACAAGACAGGATCAGCTTTTTATGCACCTGGAATATCAATAGCTGTTATGGTTGAATCAATAGTAAACGATCGCAAGCGTGTAATACCATGTGCTGCTTATATAACAGGCGAGCATGCAAAGAACTATCTAATAGAAAATCTTTTCATAGGCGTTCCAATAAAGATCGGTAAAAACGGTGTTGAGCATATCTATGATATAAAGTTCAGGGATGATGAGCTCGAAGCTTGGAAGAAGACTGTAGAATCAGTTAAAAAGAACAGTGCAATAGCAGATGACTATTTTGCAAAAAATCAATAAATATAAAATAATTTTATTTTAAGAGGCGAAAGTTATGGAAAAAATGAAGTATGATGCTGTTATAATGGGTGCAGGCCTTGCTGGATTAATGGCCGCAAACGAAATTGCATCTGCAGGCTTTAGTGTCGCCGTTGTTTCCAAGGTTTTTCCAACGAGATCACATTCATCAGCCGCTGAGGGTGGAATAGCGGCATACATACCTGGCAATTCAGACCCAAATGACGATCCAGATTACATGAGCTACGATGAAATAAAAGGTGGCGATTATCTTGTAGATCAGGACGCTGCAGAGCTTTTATCAGCAAAATCCGGTGAGATCGTAAGAACTTTAGATTCCTGGGGTGCACCATTTAACAGGCAACCAGATGGCAGAATAGCATTGAGGTACTTTGGTGGCCAAACATATCCAAGAACAAGGTTTGTTGGTGATAAGACCGGTATGGCACTTCTGCACACCCTTTATGAAAGGGCATCAGGTTTTAACATCGATTTCTACAACGAATGGTACGTTATAGATCTTTTAAAGGATAAAAAGGCTGCCGGGCTGGTTGCACTGCAGATGAGATCTCTTGATCCAGTATATCTTGGTGCAAAGGCGATTATAATAGCTTCCGGCGGTCTTGGAATGATATACAAGCACAGCACAAACAGCTATATAAACACAGGTGATGGATACGGCATAGCCCTAAGGGCCGGTGTGCCATTAAAGGATCCAGAATTTGTGCAGTTCCATCCCACTGGTCTTTACCCATCTGATATATTAATAAGTGAGGCGGCCAGGGCTGAAGGTGGAATATTAAGGAACAATAAGAATGAAAGGTTTATGGAGAAATACGCACCGCATAAGTTCGATCTTGCGCCAAGGGATATCGTATCAAGGTCAATGACCATCGAAATAAATGAGGGCCGTGGTTTTCCTGGTGGCTATCTCGGGCTTGATTTAACACATCTTGGCAGGGAATACATAATGGATAGATTAAGCCTTGCATACGAGGCTGCAAAGACCTTTGCTGGCGTTGATGCAACTGAAGAGATGATACCTGTAAGACCGGCACAGCATTACTTTATGGGCGGCATAGATGTTGATATAACAGGCGCATCACCACTGCCGGGCCTATTCGCCGCAGGAGAGGCTGCCTGTGTGTCTGTCCATGGTGCAAACCGTCTTGGATCAAACTCTCTCCTTGAGACACTTGTCTATGGCAGGGAAACTGGAAAAACGGTTGTGGAATTTTTAAAGAAGGAACATGATATTCCAGATTTAAACCCGGATAATTCCCTAGATGATGCTTATAAATATGTTAAAAGGGAAAGTGGCGAGCACTTCGGATCAATATTAAACGATCTGCGCGAGACTATGTGGGATAACGTTGGAATATTCAGGGATGATAAGAAGCTATCAAAGGCCGTTTCTGATATAAAAGCATTGAGAAAGCGTGCCGAATCATTGTATGTAACAGATAAAAGCAATAATTACAACACAGAATTCTTTAATGCGCTAGAACTAAGAAACATGCTTGATGTTGCCTATGTCATAGCCGAAAGCGCATTAAACAGAAAGGAATCACGCGGTGCACATTACAGGACAGATTTCCCAGACAGAAACGATAATGACTGGTTAAAGCATACCATATCATATCTCTCAGATGGTAATGTGAAGATAGATTATAAACCTGTGAAAATGACCAGGTGGAAGCCTGAGGTTAGGGTGTATTAAAATGGTTGAGGAAAAAGAGATAACCGTAAAGGTGAGAAAGTATTCAAAGTCAGCTGGTGAATCCTGGCAATCATACAAGGTTAAAGTTGACAGGTACACACAGTTGACCGAGGTTCTGCGCAGGATAAAAACTGAGCAGGATCCAGCACTATCTTACCGTGCCGCATGCCACATGGCTGTATGTGGCAGCTGCAGCATGATAATAAATGGTGAGCCAAGGCTGGCATGCAAAACCCTTGCCCTTGACATAGTTAATGAGAACAATGAGGTTACACTGCAGCCAATGAGCTACTTTGAAACAGAGCGCGATCTGATACCTGACATTGATGAGTTCTATGAAAGAATGCACAAGGTAAAGCCAAGATTATACGCGGATAAAGAGGTATTAGACGGAGACTTTGAGCCAAGGATGACACCCGAGGATCAAAAGGAGGTCTGGAAATTCGCACAGTGTATATGGTGTGGCCTCTGTGTCTCAGCATGCCCCTCAGTTCGTA
>JAKAYN010000029.1 GCA_021826785.1 Thermoplasmata archaeon
TTGTCAGGACTCAGACCTGCAAAGACAGATAAAATAGAAAAACATAAAATCGAATTTTAAGTTTTATTATTTATTGAGGTGAATATAATTATGGAGAAAAATGAGATTGAAGAACTGATAAATAATGATGAGATTTTTAAACATGTAATAAGACATAGCAATGGAATTCAATTAAATTCTGAAGATGATTACAGGTCAATTTATAGAAAATCCATAGATAATATAGGAGAATACTGGGCAAATGTAGCATCAGAATTGGAATGGTTCAAAAAATGGGATACAGCATTCGAGGGAGATTTCAATGGATTCAAATTTTTCGTAAATGGCTATACAAATGTAAGCTTTAATTGCATAGATAGACATGCAATGAAAAATCCGAAAAAGATAGCAATAACGTGGTTAAGTGAGGATGGTTTAAGTCAATCAATAACTTACAAAGATCTTATGTTACAAACGGCCAGATTTGCCAGGGGATTAGCAGATGAAGGGATAAAGAAAGGCGATGTTGTTGCAATCTTTCTTCCTAATAGAATAGAGACTTTTATAGCAGTTCATGCGTGCTTTAGGATAGGCGCCATTTATAACATAATATTTTCTGGATTCTCAGCCAAGGCATTGCTGGACAGGATTAAAGAAACAAATCCGAAAGTGATTATAACTGCAGACAGTACCGTTCGCCGTGGCAAAAAGATTAACCTTAAGGAGACTTTAGAATCGATAATTAATGAGGTTCAATCTGTTAAGAAGATAATTATCATAAAACGCGATGGAAAACATGATCTAGATATGTCTGAAAACGAAGTATACTACGACGATTTTATGTCGGGTATAAATGGCTATATGGATCCGGTTCCAATCGAGGCAAACTCGCCGGGTTTTATAATATACACATCAGGAACAACGGCAAAACCCAAGGGAGTGATACACTCCGGTATTGGTTTTCTTGTTGGTGCCTATCACAATGTTAAATATGCACTTGATCTTGAACATAACGACGTTTTATGGTGTACTGCTGATGTGGGTTGGTTAACATTTCCAATATTTGAGCTGGTAGGTGGTCTTTCACATGGAGCAACAGTCATTGTATACGAAGGTGCCCTTGATTTTCCAGATATAGGTCATTTTTACAGTATTATCCAGGAGCTAAAAGTTACCAAATTATTCACTGCACCAACGTTCTTAAGAATGCTTGCTAGAAATGGTATGGACATAGCTTCAGGATACGATCTAAGCAGCTTAAGGCTTATATCATTAGTTGGAGAACCACTTGATGTAAAGACGTGGAAGTGGGTTTATAATGAGCTTGGACATCGCAGAATAGAAATAAACAATACTTATGGTCAGACAGAAACTGGAAGTGCCTGGACATCGTCAATAGTTGGTGTTACAGGTGCCAGGCCAGGATCATGCGGGGTTCCACTGCCAGGTCATTCGTTTGACATACTTGACGATAATGGAAAATCTTTGGGTAATGGAAAAATAGGAACATTAGTGCTAAAAAAACCATTTCCATCACTTGCAAGAGGCATCTGGAAAGATGCGGAAAGGTATTTTAAGGAATATCTATCAATGTTTCCAGGCAATTATTGTACTTATGACTCTGCAGTGTGTGATAAATATGGCCATATATGGGTACTTGGAAGGACAGATGATGTTATAAACGTTTCCGGACACAGGATATCCACCATGGAAATGGAAGACGCTATAATGTCAATACCAGAAATTTCTGAAGCTGCTGTCGTTGGTGTTGACCATCCAATAAAGGGCATGTCAACTGTTGTGTTTATAACCATAAATAATAAGGCCAGTACATTAAACCTTGGAAAAATAGTTCAGGACGAGATAATTAAAAAAATAGGTAACTATGCAAAACCTGAGAATGTGTATATAATCCCTGAAATGCCAAAAACAAGAAGTGGAAAGATAATGCGGAGACTATTAAGAGAGATCATCATAAATAATAGTGTAACTGGTGATTTAACAGGCCTTGAGGATCCTGGTGTTATTTCACACATAATTAAAGAAATAAAACAGGCCTGAGTTGTTATTTTCCATATTTTAATTATTAAAGATATATTTCAAATTATCTTTTATATTAATTTTATAATAAGTTTCTATATCATTATTATAAATTATAAATATTATAAAATTAACATTTATTATTCTTCATGGTTTTTAAGATTTTTGATTTTATATATCTTTTATTAATAAGACCGGAGGCAATATCTTTCTTAATTTTATCTTCGTCCCGTTCTTTGAAATCACCATAGCCGCCGCCACCAGCGGTTCTGATCTCGAATACATCACCTTTATTAAGGGAATATGTCGCCTTTGCATGGCCTCTTTTGCGCTTTCCGTTTTGTATTAATATTATCTCGGTTTTCGATCCTGGCAATCCGCCAAATAATCCCCATGGTTCATGTCTTTCCCTTTCAGCAAGAACGGTTATTGTTACACTTCCATCATTTACCATAAATGATCTTATGATGCCTGAACCACCACGGTATTTGCCCAATCCAGCACTGTTGGCCCTGAATTCATACCTCTTCATTATTATTGGCATGGTTCTTTCGATTTCCTCTATTGGTGTATTCATGGTATTCGTCATGTTTGCCTGAATGCCATCAGTGCCATCCTTTCCTAATTTACCACCAAGGCCAACACCTATGGTTTCGTAAAATGCCCAGGAACGATCGTGATAAAAACCGCCCATCATAATGTTGTTCATCGAACCCCCAGAAGCTGCTGGAATTATATCTGGAATTGCCCTGCTCAATGCTGAAAATATTAAATCTGCGTTTCTCTGGCTTGTTTCAACGTTACCACCAGAAACTGGAGCCGGAAACACCGGATTAAGAACTGTATGCTCTGGCACATTTATATCCAAAAATCTGAATGTGCCAGAATTTATCGGAACGTCTTTACCCATAATGGTGCGAAACACATAATAAACACCGGATAGCGTTACTCCAAGAACGGCATTAAGCGGTAATTCCACCTGTTTATCTGTGCCTGTGTAATCAACATATATTCCATTTTCATTAACATTTAACGTTACCTCAAGCTTAATATCATCTCCATCGGGCCTTTCAAGATAATCTATAGAATGATATGATCCCTTTGGAATGATTGAAATTCTATTTCTTGCAATGTTATCTGCATATGATAAATAGTATTCCTTAGCCTCCATAAAGGCATCGATACCATTTTTTTCTATAATCTCAAGAACTCTTTTCTCTCCTGTGTAGTTTGCAGCCACCTGTGCCTTTAGATCGCCTATCCTTTCATATGAATTCCTTGAATTTGATGAAAAAATTGTTATAAAATCATTGTTGAACTCATTATTCCTCATTAGAAAAACAGGATTGATTATTATACCTTCCTCAAAGATTGTCTTTCCATCGAAATTAATGCTGCCTGGCACCTTGCCACCTATATCTGAATGATGGGCCTTATTAGCAGAATAAGCAACTATTCTATTATTATAGAATATTGGTCTTATTACAGTAACATCGTTGAGATGTGTGCCTGATATATAAGGATTATTAACAACTATAGAATCCCCATTTCTTAATTCCATTCCTTCATCTGAAATATATTTAATGGTGTTTTTTAACCCCCATGGCAGTGACCCGAGATGCACCGGTATGTGCTCCGCCTGCGCAAGCAATAAACCATTATCGTCGAATATTGCCGCTGAATGATCCATTCTTTCCTTTATGTTTGGTGAATATGCCGAATTTCTGAGAGCGATGCCCATCTCCTCGCTTGCATAATAAAGCGAGTTTGCAATTATCTGTTTTGTAAATAGATCGGTCATTTTCTAATCAACCTCACATTCAGGTATCTATCAAAGCGAAATCTCCAGCCCGGAGGTACTAATATAGTTGAATCATAACCCTCGATTATACAAGGTCCATCCCCATTTAAACTTTCAACGCCGGAACTCCATTTTAGAATTGTTGTATTTATAAATGAGCCTGAAAAGTATACTGGTCTCTCATATGTTTCCCTTAAAGCCAGGTTTTCAGGTTCTATTAGACCTATCTTTGGCATGTCAAATGTGAGCCTGACCCTGGCATTTACAACCTCAACTGGATCATTTGAAATATATCCGTATACTTTTTTATATTCATTTTTAAATGTTTCCTCATAGTCATCTGTATATGGTACTGTTATCTCATATGATTGGCCAATGTATCTCATATCAACAAAATATTCAACTTTTGGATTTTTAAAGCCCTCTGCCTCGCTTTCTTTAATGGCTTTATTCTCAAGTTCTGAAAATAGAACTTTAAGATTCGATCCATTTTTAACACTGGATGTTTTATCCTTTACCATATCCACTGAGAGAAGACCGTATGCAGAGAAAAGACCGGGATGCGCTGGTATAAATATTTCGTTTATACCAAGATCATTAGCAAGCTCGGCCGCATGTAATGGGCCTGCACCTCCATAGGCATACATTATAAATTTCCTTGGATCCCTCCCACGTTCAACGCTAACAATGGATATTGCCTTTGCCATGGCATTGTTTATTATTTTTATTATGCCGGCTGCAGCCCCTGTGTTGTCAATATTTAATAATTTTCCAATCTTTTCCTTTATGGCTTTATCTGATAGATCCCTATAAATGCGCATGCCACCGTTCAGAAGAAATTCAGGATTAAGCCTGCCCAAAATTATATTTGCGTCTGTTACAGTCGGTTCATTGCCCCCAAGACCGTAAGCGGCTGGTCCAGGATTGGATCCTGCACTCTTTGGCCCGACCTTTAATGAACCGGCATCATCCACCCAGGCAATAGTACCCCCTCCTGCGCTCACCTCCGCAAGATCTATGAATGGATATCTTACTGTATATCCGCTTCCTTTTATTGATCTGCCACTGTGTGTTTTCCCGGCAGCCTCGAATTCATAAGCTATGTCTGGTTTCCCGGATATTACAATACCTGCCTTGGCTGTTGTTCCGCCCATGTCGAACGTTATTACACGTTCATCATTCATCAAGCAACTGAAATTTGCAGATGCAATGACACCTGCAGATGGCCCGGATTCTATGACTGATATTGGCATCCTTTCAGCATATTCTATAGTGTTCAGGCCACCATTTGATCCCATCATGTATATATCCGAGGAGAAACCATTATCTTTAAGACCATCACGCAGCCTCTTCAGATATGATGATACAAGATTTGATAATACTGTATTCACAACTGTTGTACTGGTACGTTCGTATTCCCTGTACTGTGGGTCAATATCATGGGAGGAAAAAACGAAACCATCGAAGCCCTTGAATAAATTTTTCACGGCATCCTCATGCTTTGGATTTACATAAGAATTAAGCAGTGATATTGCCACGCCTTTTATATTCATTCTTTCAATTTTATTCCTAATTTTTTTAATCTCATTATAATTCAGTTCTTCAATAATATTCCCTGAGCTGTCAATTCTGCCTGAAATCCCGAATCTATGCTCCCTTGGTATTAATGGTTCAGGCCTCTGAAAATCCAGATTGTATATTTCCGCCCTTCTCTGCCGGCCAATCTCCAGTACATCAATAAAACCCCTGTTTGTTATTAGGGCTGACGGCGTTAAACCTGTTCTTGTAAGCAGGGCGTTGGTGGCCACGGTACTCGCATGGTTTATCATTTTAACCATATTTTTTTCTATATTCATATGTTTTAAACCATTAATAACAGCATTTTCAGGCTTATAAGGCGTACTGGGAATTTTTAGGATCTGAATTTTATTGCTTTTTGATTCAAAAATGATAATATCAGTGAATGTTCCGCCTATATCTATGCCTATGAACAGGGAATCACCCATATAAATAAATCATAAGACTGTATTAAAATTTATTTATAATTGAAAATAATTAATCCATCCAAATTATTTATTAATTATTTAAAGGTATATATTCTTGATATCATTTTATTGATATTTTTATACTGTTTTTCTGCAAAGTTCCGATTAAATAATTAAAATAGTTATCATTCACTCCAAGCGTCTCTGGAAAAACCATTCCGGTGGCTATTTTGCCATTTTTGGACAGGAATTCAGCCGTTATGCTTGCAGGCAATGACGTGACAATGTCCATTGCTGTTCTATTGCGCAATGAATCATAATATACCTGCATCTCTGCTGATCTGTTTATCTCTGATTCTGATTTTATACCTGATACATCAATCCTCATCAATACAACGTCATGTACATCTGGCATGAATAGTTTCTTCATAAAGAGCTGTTCAGATACATCGAAAGCCGTGATATTACATCCATGTATCCTTTCCCTGTCGAAATATCCAAGATCTTTAAGCAAGGATATTTTCTCTGCATGACCTGGATATCTTATGGTTTTTTCGAACATCTCTGTACATTTTATGTTTCTGATAAGGCTCCTGAGGCCATCGGTGTAGAAAGCCTCCATATTTACGTAATTGCCAATGCTTATTTTCTCTATTCCAGACAATGCCTGCACCTGACTTTCAATACCGTTCCTTACTATATGAACCGGTCTTGTGTATTCATCAATGAGACCTTCCACTGACCATGTTATTGTGTAGTCAATTGGCGGAATGGGTTTCTCAGGGATGCCGCCAACATAGATCTTCACGTTATTTACCTTTTCTAGATCACATGAGAGATGCCCAACTATTGCGTTTGTTAAACCCGGTGCAAAACCCATATCAGGTACAATCAATGTGCCTGAGGCCATGGCTGTATCATTAAGTTCGTATGGATTTTGATCTGTATAAGAGACGTCCACTACTGTATTACCGGTGATTGCAGCGTTTCTAAGGAATTCCATGCCAATGCTTCCTGGAAGGGCACTTAATATGACCTCGTAATCATGAAGTATCCTGTAAGAATTCTTTTCAAACACATCGAACTCTATTACCCTGATTTTTTCATTTATTTTCTTAAGCCTGTTTAATGAATCCATGCTCTTATCGGCAACATCAACGCTATGACCGGCTTCCAGAAGGTTCAGGGCTATTCCGCTACCTATGTTTCCTGCACCAATCACAAGAAAATTCATAAATAAAAAACGTTTTAAGATAAATAATAATTATTATATAGAA
>JAKAYN010000030.1 GCA_021826785.1 Thermoplasmata archaeon
TGCGGGAGCCCATTGTCGGGGAAACAACTGAAAATATATGTCGGAATACATATGGCCACGGATAAGTTTGACTACTGTACCCTGGACGACGACATGAACATGCTCTACAGGGGAAACAAATGCAGAAACAGCAACGAATCATTTGATTCTTTCGGAAAGACGCTGAGAGAGTTAAAGTTGATGACAAGACAGCTTTTCATAGGTATGGAATCTAGAGGTATATACCATCTTCCACTGTACCGGTATCTCAGGAGCAGTGGTTACCATGTCAGGGTTCTCAACGGGCTTGAGGTGAGAGGCATGAAGAAATCAAGGGTAAGAAAGACAACGAACGACGCGATCGATTCGGAATCAATAGCAAAGTACCTAATGATTTCGAAAGAGAGGGAGAGCTAAAACTATCCGGAAGAACTTAAGAATCTGAAGGAACTCGTTACAGCACTTGACATACTGACATCAAAGATCGGTACAACAAAGAACAATATAATCAGAATAATGGACATGGAGTTTCCTGGACTCTCGAACGTGATCGATCTCGATCACGACACGATATAACTGTTAGAGAAATACAGAACGGCAAAGGACTTCATGAATGGAGATGATTCAGATCTGGAGAGGTATATAACTACGGCAAGGATAAGAAAGATTCGACGCGTTGCAGAGAAAGCGCCTGAACCAGGGAGCGAGAAGAGGGCACTGGATATTGAGATCCTCTCTTTTTTGAAGATCCTGGATCTCCTGATTTCGGAGAGGGAAGAGATCCTTAAGGCTATTGAAAAAGAATTTGATTCATCAAAACAGCTTATAACAACAATACCCGATATCGGCCCCATAACGGGTGCAATAATAATTGCAAAGATCGAAACTATTGACAGATTCGAGAGTGCGGAGAAGCTTGTTGCATTCGCTGGAATAGATCCGGTGATAAAGGAGAGCGGAAAGATACGATCAGAGAGATCTATATCGAAAATGGGAGATCCAATGCTTAGAACTGCCATATACCAGAGCGCCCTCTCTTCCACGAGATGTAATCCTGTTATATCCACCTACTATCGACGATTGATAGAAAGAGGCATGCCTAGGAAAAAAGCACTTGTGGCCGCTTCTGGGAAGACGTATCACATAATATTTTCAGTTATGCACAACAACAAACCATTCGAGGTGCCAGATGGGTTCAGATTGGAACAGAAGGAATAAAAAAGATCAAAATCAGTAAGGAAATAACCATCATTAGCGGTAGCTATGATTCTTTCTCAAAAAATAAGTCAAAGTAAACTTATTATAGCATGCTTACACAAAATTCAGGACACTATCTCTGAAACTAACGGTAATGAAATTTCCATCTCCAAAACTTTTATTTCAGAAATAGATGATTCAAATATGGCCAACATCGTAGCCAGCAAGATCAATTCCGCCGGCAGAATAGCTTGTTTCAAAAAGCCGCTGCCATTCCATGTAGAATACCTAAGCGGATCATACAATATAGATGACAACTTCCTGTGTATCCATGAATAAGATTCGAATACGGAAAACCTGACGAGGAAGACCTCGAGATACAGTGGGAGAACATTGTTTTAGAGTATGACAGCAAGATCTATGAAGACGCCAGAGAATTAAAAAAGTACATTATATCATTGGCGTGAAAGGAATCAGAGCCTGATCCGAATTCACTATTGATTTTTCCAGTTAAGTATCCATACCTGCCTTCTGTGCTTCTCCCTCGGTTTAGCACCGTATTATTTCTACAAATGCATAAGATTTGTGCCATAACCTTAAAATTAATTATAGAAAATTAAAATGAATTTATTAATAATTTTATCCATGAGTTGCCATTTACGTAATTATAGACGTAGCATTTATGTAATCCTCCGGTGCATAGAATGAATATGTGTTACCGTTTATATTCAGCGTCATTGGCTGGCCCGTTGCCATAACAGAGAGTACATAATTATTACCTGGATCTATTACAGGAAAATTTGATATGCTATATGTTACGCCTGCGACTTCCGTATCTGATATGAAACCTATGGATGACATGTCCCCGAGAATGGACGCTGCAAACCCAGTGATATTAGCTATGAGCGTGGCGGCTTCGATCGCTATGGCGGCTTCCCCCGCATCGAAATCGAGATCGTTGAGGGCTGCTATTAGTTCGACAGTGGCTAGGCCAAGGCCAAGTGAAGCGGAAAAAGTAGACAATGCGTCCCGTGCATCCTTTATGGCATTTGAAGAGTCCACGTACCCTGAAAGGTCGTACTCTATCGTCGCAGCGCCAAGCGATGATGAATTGCCCGTTGTGTTCAGATCATAGTGCTCGTAGGATGCGTTGGAATGCATAAGATATGAGATCCCATAGGCTATCTGGTTCGGTATCAACTCAGCGACGAGGTTCAATTCGTTGCCCGCAGTTGTCTGTATAAACGTTATGCCCAGATTGTAACCTGATCCATCATAGCTGGTGCCTACATAGCTTGTGCCATCGTTTTCCCTATCGACATGGCATATCACAGCCTTTCCATCCACGTATTTGTAGTAGACGATTTCATGCCACTTCGTCTTATATTCGCTCGTATACTGGTTGTAATCTATGACCCTGTAGGTGGCATTTGTTATGGCAACGATGCCAGTCGTCCTGTTGTTGGCCTGCGATAGGTTCCAGTCATCATTTAAGGAAATATTTATAGGAGCAACATCATAATTTCTACTCTCAGTGCTGACAGAAATGTTGACGTTGTGGATGTAAGATGGGCTGGAGCTCATAGTTGTCGATACTTCGCCTGAATTCGACTTGTATGCCTGATCCGATTCTATTCCCATCATCCCATTGACTATAAAGTAGGAACCACCAAAGGATATCTCAGATTTTCCATTTGATACGTTCTTGGACATGTGGATGATCATTATGGGAAACGGCCCGTTCAGGTACGTCGTTGAAGTGTTCTTATCGTATGTATCATACGAGTATGTGTAATAGTTGAACGAATACTCTTCGCAGTACGGATTGACTGCAGGCTGTCCACTGCCGTTGAACACCGAGGCGTTTATTACTTGTATCGGCCTGTTGGAAAAAGACAGAGAGGCGTTCATCTCGTAGGGCGTCAGTGTTATGTTATTGTAATCTTTCGGATTTATGCCTGTACCGTTCAATACTTGCTCAGCAATGAGTGCTTGGATCGGTTTGTCCGTCATATTTTGGTACATCTCAGAGGCTTGTATGGTGAAAACGGAGAGCGCGTATGGATTGAATGGTATGTTGTTGTAATAGGAATATATGTACACGCTTCCGTTAACGTAGACGTTCTCATAGGCCTCGACCGTTAAAGATGGATACATGTTCAGGTGATGCGATGATATGAACGATGCCCATGCATTCGATACGTTGTAGAATTCCGGAGACAGGAATATTGATCCGTTGAAGAAATTGAGCGATGTATTTACAAGCATATACGTTTTATTTGCATCTGGGTAAGAACCAAAGACCTGAACGTCTATCGTTGTGTTGTTTATTGCTGAGAGTTCTCTTGATACGTTTGATGAGAGATTCGTTATTCTATTGTCGTATATATAATAGTTGAGCCTCGGGCCGGCATAAAAATTGCTCTTCGATCGTGTTGAATTTCCATGCGATTCGAAATACATAATGGTGAATGATCCGGCAGATATAAGAACAATTGCTATGGCAATAGCAATTATCTTAGATCCATTCATGTTTTTAATAATTCATGATGTTAATATATATAAATTTTTTGTTTGAATATAATTCACTGTTTGATGCTTCTTATATAAGAGGAATATTAAATATAACATCTCACATCCAATGACGGATCCGCTCAATTTCGAAGAACTGCTATTCAAAACGGCTTAACAAATCATCCGCGCTTCTTATCATTATTCTTAATTAACTGATATTACGCATGAGAAACATCTGTGACCGATACCGCTTCATTTGTTCGCCATGTGCTCCAATTAGGCACCCAAGTTTTGCTCATGCCTAGTTCTTTGCCTGATTTCCTTTCCATGTATTCTACTTTCAGGTGTTCAATTGCTTTGCTCCTCTTGTTCACTCTTTATTCTTTTTTCTTTCTTCTTTCGCCTAGCTGAATCATGTTGTTGATCATAAGATCAAGATTCAAAAATCAAGCTTTTGCATCGTCATAATTAATTATTTATGCAATAGGAATAAACCGCAGGGAAATTTAAATAGAGAACTTGAAAAGTATAAGGTTTCTAAACGTTTTTAATATAAAATATACCGGTCAATGCGTTTTAATCTGCATGCCTAAAAACAACTGTTTTATAAAATATCTTAAGATTAACCGATTCACTAACCCAAAATATCAATTTTCTAATGATAGAGTTAAACATTTACACATGCCTATAAAAACATCATTCTAAGCTTCACAGTACGGATTCAATTTGGGTTGGATCTTAACATTGTTCGTTATAGTAATCCAGTTGTATTCGTCTAAATATTTTGCCATCATCTTTCTCCGTTCTTCTCCATTAACTCTAATATGTCCTCATAAGAGCTTATCTTTTTGTTCATATCCTCGTCGGGGCTAGACAATTTTGAACCTATGTTCCTTGCCTGACACAGATTCCCCTTGTAAATCTGGATGACATTCGGGTTCAGTTTATCTAAGAAGTTACCCTTTTCCATGATCAATGATTTGGCCTCGTCGTGCATTTTTCTCAGGAAGAGCGAATATAGCTCCTCTGAACTTACTCTTTTACTATCATCGCTTAATACCTGAAACCTGTACCACTCCTTTATCACGGAATCCCATGAAACAAAAAGATCCGGCTTAAGGATGTGCAATATCTTTGAAGCTATTGTATCTTTTTTCCATGGCCCTTTTTTTCGTTTCAGTAGAACTTAATAGTATGGAAACATTTTTATTATTTGGGATAACCATGTCTTAATTGAAAATTTTTATTCTTTTGTATTTTTAATAATATCCTTAATTTTCCTTCCATTCTCCATAAATTTTTTGAAAGCTCATTAAAGATAACCGAATCATTAAAATGAAAATTATAAGGCTTTTTTATTTCAATTCATTTCTAAACCTCTTTAATTCAGGCCCCTTTAATATTTCCTTTAAAACATTCTCGATTAATTTAGATTTAAATGATTCCTATGCATTCCATATCATTTTCTTTGGGATTCCCGGGTATTTGATTATGCCCAGAAAGTTTAATCATTAAAGACATGATAACTTCTAAAATTTTTATTAACATGGTTAACAAAAAGCATAACTAATTATTTCTATGCACATTATTAATTTTATGACCTTTTATTAGACTAAAAATTATTAAGAAAGTTTATTTATTAATATTTTATATCTATGATGATTATTATGATGCCCATCTATGCTATTACCTGGAACTTTAAGGATACACCCGAAGGCTTTGACAGGGTTGTTAATAATAATTATGATTATTTTGAAAACCTTTGTAAATCATCATCAATGGATGAGTTTGTTATTTTAATTACATGTAATAGAGTTGAAATATACACATATTCAAAAATTGAACCTGATAAAAAACAGTTTAAGGACGCATTAATATATAATTATCCTGAATCAATAAGGCACCTTTTAAGGGTCGCTTCCGGTTTAGAATCTATGTCAATAGGTGAAAATGACATCATGCGCCAGGTTAAAGAGGCATATGAACTATCAATAAAGAGAAAAACATCAGGAAAGATTTTATCATACATATTTAAAAAGGCCCTGAACGTTGGTAAGGAGGTTAGAACACAAACGTCAATATCAAGGGGAAAAACATCAATACCGGCAATATCCCTTGATATATGTGATAACGAATATGGAATTAATGGAAAATCCATATTAATAATAGGAAATGGCAAGATGGCAACAGATTTTGCAAGATATCTCAGGGAATATAAACCAGATAATGTTACAATAGCAGGCAGATCAATTGATCATGCAAAGAATCTTGCAATGCTTTATGGTTATTCATACGATTCCATTAAAAATATTAATGATTTAATTAAAAAATCTGATATAATCATAACTGCCACATCCGCGGGCGATTATATAGTTAAGGATCTAGGGGATCTTGCCAAAAATAAATACTTTATTGATATATCAAAACCGGAAAATATTGATCCAAAAATATCAAAATATGCAAGACTATTATCAATAAACGAAATAGGAAAAATACTAAAGAAAAATGAGGATGATAAAAGGAGCGAAATGGAGGTTGCAGAGGTAATAATAAACCAGGAGCAGAAAACAATCGATGAGAAACTAAAGGAAATAATGCTTGATGATGTTATATCGTTATTTTATAAATTTGCAAACAATATTAAAAAGGATGAGCTTGAAGAGCTCTTTTTAATGCAGGATTTTAGTGATGAACAGAAAAAGGATATAGATGCAATGGCAAACTCACTTATAAATAAAATCCTTGCACCATACACGAATTCTGTTAAACAATTTATAAGGGAGAACAAAAATTTTGATTATATATTAAATGAATACACAAAGATGCTTGAGGAATTTATGAAAAACGTTGTTAAAAAACTATAATTAAAAAGTTGTTTTTGTTTAAAAATCATAATTTTAATGAAAACCTCAGCAGCCTTTAAATATTTTTTATCTGAAGTTATAAAATGGTTATGTTTGCAGCATATACCTATTGAACTTTCTATTATGATGCGTTGAAATTCTTGAGGATTAATTGCATTTTCAACTGTAAAAAGAATGTTGAAATAATGAGAAATTTTATATAGGCTACTGTCCGGTTCGTTTTATGTTAACAAAACTTTATAGAGGCCACATGATAATATAATAGATCGTAAATTTTTACATACTTAAAATAACTTTAAATATAAAAGATGGATAACTATCTGGGATGGAGTCCCCTCAAATGCCTCGTGGCTGATGACTCCTACATGCAAAGTAGGTGAATGGGGATGAAATTCCAAAGTATAATTTTTAGAGATGAAAACTCTTCATCATTTCATGTATGGGACGAAACTTTCTTAAAGGATCTTCAGATCAATGAGATAGATC
>JAKAYN010000031.1 GCA_021826785.1 Thermoplasmata archaeon
AATGATGAAAGCACCTCTGATATATGCGATCTTGAAAAATTGTATAATATCTCTATCTCGTACTGTGCCATGCCGGTGTACTTTCTTGACCTAAGCGCCCTTAATACTATTGATTTAAGATCCATTGTTTTAAATGTTTATAAAGAATTTATCCTTTTTTAAAGGTTTTACAAAATATATTATACTTTTGTTAAATACACTTCACATGAAGATTGGTTTATCCCAGTCAATGATGCAATCATTTACATCAATAGGTCCGATGCTGGACTTTGTGGCATTGTTCTCTGTCATTGCATCATATTCCGGAACAATGTTACCATTGGTTGTTTTATTCTCATTTTTATTATCATATTCAACGCTATATACAGTTTATATGTTCTCAAAAAAATACACAACGAATGGTGGCTACTATTCATACGTAGGAAACACGCTTGGAAAATCCGTTGGTTTATTTGTAATGTTCTTTTATATTATGTATTCAATAATGACCGTGCCAAATTTATCAATATTTGTTTCCTCATTTGTTTATAACATCTTCTTATTATTTGGCATAAAATATAAAATTATTGAATACCTTATATTAATAATATTTATAATAATGGTTTATTCCGTTATAGGCTCAGGTTCTAATATATCCATAAAATATACATTAATTGCAGGCGCAATGGAAATGTCATTTATAATAATCATGAGTTTTATATTTTTTTCCATGCCACATCATAAAATATATTATAATTATAATTTTAATGCATTCTTCCTTGGCGTTATATTTGGAATACTTGCATTTTCCGGTGGCGGCTCAAGCATCTTTTTATCAGAAAATACAGAAAAGGCCAAGAAAACAACTCCAAAGGCGCTTTTAATATCATACACGATATCAGGAACAATAATGGTGATATCTGCCTTTGCACTGCTCTTCTTTGTTGGTGTAAAAGGAATATACAATTATTCAATAGATCCATACTATATTATTTCATATATGTCAAATAAAATTGGGTATTATTTCATAATAATATTTGCGTTTTTCACAATTTTAAGTGCATTTAACCTTAGCGTTTCATATTTAAACGCGTTTGTTCACATGGTTCCAAGAATGTTATGCGATCTTAACATAAGAAATCATGGCAGGCGTTTTATTTTTTATATGTTTTTTATTTCAATTGCAATATCATTGATATCAATAAAATTCCTTGGTTTCTTTAAAGCATTTGTTTTCATTGCTGGACTTATCAGTTTTCTTTACATAATGATTCATATTATAACAAACATATCGCTTATTAAGATCAATAAATCAATTATTCCTGTACTGTCAGGAATCTTTCTAATAATAAGCCTTTTTCTATCATTTATAGGTAACACATCAGGAATAATAACAATAAACTACGCTTTTATAATCTATGCTATAATATCAGTAATAATCGTTTTAATAATAAAAAGATCGAGATTTTTCAAAACAATAAATTTTTATATAGATTAAAATTAAATTTTATGAATATAAATATCAATTAGATTTTTATATAAAGATTGAATTACACTTCCTTAGCTATGTCATTGACGGCATCAATTAAAGAAAAAATTAAGAGGTATCCAGAGGTACCTGGCTTAGCTGCGCTTGTGATCATATACCTCTTTCTTTCAAATTTCTTTGCATGGAACCTTGCATTTGCAAAGGAATATTTGAATTTCTCAGGAGGTAGTGATCCGTATTTTAATTATGAGATTATACAGTATATACTTCAATACAAGGCGCAGCTGATCCACACAATCATGTTAAATTATCCTATTGGCACTTTCAATTATAGGCCGCCATTCTTCCACTGGGTGGTGGTATTCTCGGCCTATGTATTGTCACCGATATTCGGGCTTCACAGGGCTGGATACTACTCATTCATGGAGTTTGACGCTGTATTCGGTGCATTGTTAATAATACCTGTTTATTTAATAACAAAGGAGATATTCGGCAAGAAGGCAGGTCTATTTGCCGCACTCCTTTACACATTAATGCCAAGCAACCTAACAGCCGGTATAATAACAGATGGCAGGATGCATACACCTGAGCTCTTATTTGTCTTTTTAACGGTATACTTCTTTGAGATGGCCATATCAAAGGCAAAGAAAAACCAGATAATAAACAACTTCTATGACTTTAAATCATATGCAAGCTCAATAATTAATTATTTCAATGAAAACAGAGTTGCGACAATCTATGGGATATTATCAGGAGTATCACTTGGTGCTTTAATAGTATCATGGCAGGGATATCCATACATAGAGGCCATAGTCCTAATATACGTTGTGGTTCAGCTTATATATAACCTGTTTTCAAAAAGGCCAACAGGTTATTTAACGTACTTTACAACATTAATGATTTTATTCTCATTCCCAATTGGTTACTATTATTATGATGTAACAAAGATGCTAATGCCCTGGTATTACCCGCCATTGTTAATGGGTGTATTAATAATAGGCTTTGGCATATTGATAAATTTAGTAGGAAAGAAGCCATGGATAATAACCATACCAGTAATGGCTGTTATAGTTGCAGCTGCCGTTGTAGCACTTGATAAGATTGATCCAAGCATATTAAGGGAAATCGTATCAGGTGATGGCTACTTTATAAAAACCAGGGTTTACAGCACAATAGCCGAGGCTGCGGCACCACCACTTGGATTCTACATAGCAGGCTTCGGACCCGGTGCATTCTTACTTGGAATAGCAGGTGTGCCATATATAATATACAGGTTCTTAAAGAATAGAAAGGATTTATTCCTATTAGTAACGGTATTCTCACTTGTATCAATATATATGAGCCTAGAGGCTGCAAGGTTCAACATAACTGCAGCACCAGCCTATGCAATACTTGGTGGTGGCCTGATAATTTACTTTGCAGATCTGATAAAGACATCAGATATAAAGAAAAGAATATCATATAATTCAGTAAAACGCAGTTTAAAGGGCAATATAAAATGGACACATGTTGCATTTGCGGTTATAATAGTTATAGCAATAATAGTCCCATCGGGTATGGGTGCATTATCTGCAGCGGTGCCTGCTAACAATGCAAGCGCTGTAAACAACCAGTTAATATCATCAATACCGGCACCGCTAAGGCCAAATGATACAACAATACTGGGCGATTATGATTTTGCAATAGATAACTCATCGCAGCCACTGGCAGAGTCATTTGCATGGCTTGCAACGCAGAATACAAATGTACCCCCGCAGGATAGACCTGCATACGTATCATGGTGGGATTATGGCTTCCAGGAGGCAGAGGAAGGCCAGCACCCAGCAGTTGCTGATGACTTCCAGCAGGGCTATGCCACAGGTGGAGACGTTTTGCTTGCACAGAATGAAAGCCAGATACTTGGTATATTCATATCAAGAGTCTTCCAGGCCTCGGGCGTCTTTGTAGACGGTCACTTCAACAGCAAGGTTACATCCGTTCTTGATAAATACTTTGGCGCAAATGAAACACTGGCACTGGAAAACATGTATAAAAACCCTGAGAAATACAAGAAATTAGTGCTTGACAACCCACAGATATATGGAAACCACTCAAAGGCAATATTAAACAATGTTTACAGTGCAAAGAGCTCTGTTTACCATGCTTTAATAATGGGCCAGCTATCAGCAAAGTATTCACTTGCAACGTTAATAAATGCATACTCGGCACTGGAAAATGTAACCGGGGTTAAAATAGCATATATAGGCGTCGATCATGGTCTGTTTCCGTTCTCAGGATCAGATCCAGGCATATTCTATGCACCGGCATATCTTACATACACACCGACATACACGGCATTTGGTGAGGTTGTTCCAACAGAGTACTATGACATATTTGCTAAGACCAGCAATGGATCAATATATCCATTAAATGAAACACCGGCAACGGCCACAATAACAGGATACCAGATAGTTTACACATCACAGTTCTATAATACTACTATATACAGAACGATCGTAGGTTATTCACCATCTGCAGTAAATGAAACAAATGGAATTCCAGGCATATCATACGGAACTGATTACACACCAATGCCTGCATTTAATATGAGCAACTTCGAGCTTGTTTACTACGGTTCATTGTGGAATCCTTATAAGGATTATCAGGCTCATCCAAACGCATGGAGAATAATACCAATACAGCAGGCGTATACATATCAGCAGGAGAGTAAGGGAACATCAATACTTCTGCCACCAAGCAGCAAGGTTCTTCAGAATGAAGATCCAATAATAGAATACTTCCCGGGTGCAAACATAACAGGAAGATTAACACTGCCAAATGGACAGCCTGTTGCAGGGGCATATGTAACAATATACGATCAGTACGGAATACCACATGAATACACAAGGACAAACAGCACAGGATACTATCATTTAACAGGTCTTCCAGGAAATGATACGATAGTATTCAGTACCGGCACATTTAACAAATTATTGCTTGGTGGATCAACAGAGCTTGGTTCAAAGAATGTAACAATATCATATGACCAGGCTGAGAGGCTTCCAGTAATAAATTCAACAACTGGAAAACCAGTATATGATATAACTGTTAACTACACATTAAATAAAAGCCATGTAAGCGGTAAGGTTTCAATTGAAAACAAAATAATTCCATACGGAAAAATAACATTTTATAACAAAACATATAATGTAATGTTTACAGCAAGGATAGTGGATGGCCAGTACATACTAAACGATTTACCACCATACATATATAATGTGAGTGTAAATTACAATGGTTATAATTATTACAATGTAACACAGGTAAATGTAACGGATGGATACAATGGTGTAAACAACATAAATATTGTTTATGATACATTAAATGTTAATGTTAATAAAAACGGTCCTTTAAGTGGCTATAACGTAAAGGTAACATCAAAATCATATTCTGAATCAAAAACAACGTCTTATAATGGAACAGTTACATTTACATTAATACCTGGAAAATACAATATAATAGCAACAAAGGGCACATCAATGGTTAATAAAACAATAAATATAAGCTCATGGAACGAATCAAAATCAGTAACATTAAGCCCGGGACTTAAATACTATATTTCAGGATCAGCACCTGCAAATTCAACAGTAGAAATATTAAAGGATGGATCATTCAGCAATGTTATAAATGTAACATCTAATGGAAAGTACAATGTATCACTGCCACCAGCAATCTACACAATATATTATAATGATTCAGGTAAGGCCTTTGCAAGAACAGTGAATCTCACATCAAACATGGTTGTGAATATTGTGCCTGAGGCAGCATATAGATTAAACATCTCATCAAAGATTTTAAATCATGATAATTACACCGGATACTATTCAATAATAGGAAACAACGTATACTTAAAGAAAGATTATTCAAACGTATCATATAATATAACACTGCCAGCCGGTGAATATTATGTTTCAGGTGTTGGTACATATGTTGGCGCAACCAGGTTTAACTATTCAAAGATAGATTTAACATCAAACACTAGCTTAAATCTGAATTTAACATATAAATTCAACAGCACGATACTATTAACATCAAACAACGATGTTAATCAGGAGGTTGAAAACGGCATAGCCATTGTATATTACAATGGAAATCCTGTAACATTTAACAATGTTGTATCAAGCAAGGTAACATTAGGCTATCCTGGAAACAATTCATATGTAAAGGTTATTTCACCATATCTATCAGGATCAATGGATTTAATCAACAACACAAGCATTGTATACTCAATGAAGCAGATAACATTCCCGTTAAATGTTTATATATACAATGGTACAGAACCGGTTTATGGCAATATTATATTAACATCATCAAACAATACGTACAATGAAACTTTAAAGAATGGCTCAGCATCATTTAATGTCGCTGCGGGTGTTTACCATGTTGGAGTTTACAGCAATAAATCATATATAAGCCTAATAAACACATCACTTGTGATACCATACAATGATAATTTCACAAGCAATTCAGAACTTCACTTTGCAATACATTCAAACGTTACAATAAGTGCATTTAAGAACGGCTCAAAGGTTAATATAAATTACCTAAGCCCAGGGGAGTACACGCTTTATGCACAGAAAGGCAACGAAAGCTATCTATCAAGTGTTTATGTGAACTCAAACATGACCATTAAACCAGTCTTTGTAAAATCATACAAATTATCATTAAATAATACACTTAACACAACATTGACATATTATATAAAATCAGGAAACAAAACCATAAGCACCGAAAAACCGGTTTATCTTCCTGAGGGTAACTACACAGTAAGCCTGAACAGAGATAAATATGTAAACTCAACCGGTGCTTACATTATAAGCGGACATATTAATATAGATTTAAACAATAATACAAACGTAACGTTAATTACGAAATCGGTTGAGGTAAAAAGCACACTATTTGGAAAAGATTATTACAATGAAACTGCAATAGCAAAGGCCAATATATACATATACAAAGATGGAAAGCTTGTTGCAAAGGAAATAAGCAATTCGACTGGTAATTTCGAATTCTCAGGATCACCAGGCAATTACACAATATATGCAGTATCACCATCAATGAAGTATGCATACATATCATCATTTGAATTAAAACCATTTGAAAACATGAGTTATAATGCATACATGGTAAGTGCATATAAATTGTATATATTCACATACCTTAATAACAAAACAATATACAATAATGTAAACATAACAGAAAACAATGCATACATAAATGTAAATTCATCAAGGCAGATCTATGTTCTTCCTGAGGGTACATACAATATATCATCAAATGTAACATCAGAGCACCTGAGCAGCACAAATGTAACAATAAATGTTACATATTCAGCATCACATTCAATATTCCTAAACAAAACACAGTACGTTAACCTTTATTTAAGCAAGATAAACGTTTATGATTATAGCTTAAAGCAGATAACACCCGAGAAGAACGTAACAGTGAACCAGACGGTTACATACAGAGATCGGAA
>JAKAYN010000032.1 GCA_021826785.1 Thermoplasmata archaeon
GGCAGCCTTATAAATAATATACCTGGATTCAACTACAAGGAATTCCTAACGCCGGGAATAATGGCCTTTGATACTGTTTCTGCTGGTGCCATTGCAGGCTCGCTTTTATGGTCTGATAGAAGGTACGGTATGTTCGAGCAGATTTTAACCGCCCCATATACAAGATCTGAGTATTTATTTGGCATTCTTTACGCAACGATATTTTTATCATTAATAGGATCGGTAATATTGCTAATAATATCACAGATTCTGGTTGTTCATATATTTATGGGTGCCATAGGCATAGTCTTCATGATTCTGAACATTGTTGTAGGCGGCCTTTTCTGGGGATTTCTGTTTCTGGCACTTGCGGCAAAGACAAGGTCAAACCAGGCATATAATAGTATTCAAATCTTTATAATATTTTTTGCAGATTTTGCGAGCACTGTTTTTTACCCGTTAACATCAAAGACACCAATGGCACTACGCTATATGTTCTATATAAATCCTTTAACTTACATAGCGGATGGCATAAGGGCAGGATATTTATCATCCATAACAAAGGCAACTATAATAGAGTTCTCAATCTTAATATTAGAAACCTTTATAATTGGCATAATAGCAATATTATTGTACAGAAAGGTTCGTATTGGGACAACATAGTTATAAATTTATTTTTATTAAAAGCAAAAATATTTATACATATATATTTTTAATGTGCATGAATCTTAGGCACATAACAGAATTAGAAAATGCCAGAACATATGGTATAATTGGCATAATACTGGATTTTATTGGTAGTGTTATATCAATTGTCACACACGGTTTTGGCATTATAGTTGACATTATAGGATTGATATTCATCGTTCTTGCCATGAATGATATATCAGGATATTATAACGATAGAAGGCCATTTAGATACATTATTTATTCAATAATATCTGGAATAGTTGTTGGTGCGATTGCCATACTTTTAGTATTGATTCTGGCTTTACCGACAATAACTGCTAGAGCTCCAGGAATTATAAATAGTATCAATGTTAAAAGTATGCAAGTTGTTAATACAGTCAGTTTTAATGCACTTGGATTTCTATTTTTAATTTTATTAATTGTTGTCATTGCCGCAATTATACCAACAATCTTCGAGTACCTTGCATTTAATATAGTTGGCGATCTTACCGGAATAGATCAGTTCAGAACTGGCGCTATATTACTACTCATAGGTATAATACTAACAGTTATAATAATAGGTGCAATAATAGCTTTGGTTGGTATAATACTAATAGCCATAGGATTTAACGATCTGCCATCTAGGGCAAGACCAAGGGTCGTTGATACTGATTTTAATTCAGGAAATAATTTTTAATATAAAATCTTTATAAAAGCTATTTTTATAATAAATTAAAGATTGGAAAAGCATATTTTGTAAAAATTAATGTCTGACATGGCCTGTCCATGAGGCTGATTTCACATTACATATTCACAGCAGGAATATTAATTTTCATAAACGTTCACATTATAAGCTTTTTCAGGGCATTTTCCATATCAATTATTGTATCTTTTATGGCAAATTTTTTCATAGACTCACTGGGACATAAAATGAAAAAGCTAAGAAACATTAATATATATTCAAGGACACCATTAACGCATACATTTGACCGCAGCATAATATTTGGAATTCTCGCAGCCATGCTTATAATTTTGATTATACCAAAGTATGACTTAAATCATAACATTATAACGGCATGCTTGATTTCCGGTTTAATAGCAGGGCCAAGCCATATGATACTTGATGTTTTCACTGAAAATGGCATATTTATAAGAAAAAATAAAAAATGGAAGAGATTTGCATTGATGCATTTAAAATATAACAATAAAATAATTAACGCAATTGTTATTTTTATAGGCATTTCATTATTCTTTCTTTCATATAAAATGTTTTCATAATTTTAATGTTTAAATTAAAGATGTTTAAAATATCGAGAGATAATTTATTATAATCGTATTTTAATAATGTTTTATGGAAATAAGAATAAAGGCTTTTAATGACGGATCAGAGATACCAAAAAAATACACATGCGACGGGGATAATGTATCTCCTGAAATAGAGCTTAACCTTGACCCTGGATACTATCTTCTTTTAATGAATGACCCGGATGCACCATCAGGAACTTTCACACACTGGATAATTTATAATATACCAGGTGAAACAAAAATTTTAAAGGAAAACATTGAAAAAAATGCAGATCTTGGAATAATAATGCAGGGTGATAACGATTTTGGCAATCCTGGATATGGTGGACCATGCCCGCCTAAAGGTCATGGATATCATCACTATCATTTTAATTTGTATAAAACTGAAAAGATAGATAAAATGCTGAATCCCGAGAACGTTTATGATATTATTAATAAAATAAAACCAGTGGCACATTACATGGGTATTTATAAAAGGGATTAATTTTATTAAATTTTTATTAATTTTTTATTAGATATATTTTACGATCTTTGTGCTTATTTAATTTCTGATTTAAATTTGTTGTTTTTATGTATTAAAGAATATTATATTGCCTATTATTTTTCTTTTACGTTTTATTAAATTAAAAAATGAAAATTTTTTACTAATAAGATTTATATATTAAAAATATTTACCTATTTGAAAAATTATGTCATGTATAAAAGGATGTGATTTAATTGAAGGCACGTAACATCAAAATTTATATCACAATTTTTATGATATTAATTATGATGTCAGGCCTTCTTGCGATTGCAACAAGCACGGTGAATGTTAATCATGGCATCAATAAAAATGAAAATGCTCCGGTTTCAGATAGTTACTATTTAATAAAGCTTTCAAATATTCCAGGTGGTTCAGGATTCTATCAGCAGTTTATAAAAATACAGGATCCAGGTAATTTCGGAATAAATCAAAACGGCAGCAACATTGAATTTTTTGCAACAAACAATACACAGCTCTATGCATGGATACAGTCATTAAATAGCAGCAAAATGACAGTTTTCGTGAAAAATTATAATGATTCAAACACCATACTATTAAAGGTTTTACCTTACAATTCAAATGTTTTAAGCAGTACAGGCTATGTTGGAGAGGCACCTCAACTTTCAAGTATTTATGGGGAGTATGATAATGGAAAATATGTTTTTCCATTTTACTGTGATTTTAAGGGAAATAATTTAAATACCACGGTCTTTGTTAATAACTCTGCAAATTCAGATGGAAAACTTGTAATTGACAATGGATTTAAGTACACACCAAATACTGGCAATAATAATAACTATCCATTTATGTACTCAAAAAAGATCTTTTCATATGTTACACTTCAGGCATATGGAAATATACCAAGGCCAGTAGAAACGTCTACATATGATTTCTACGGTTACGGTTTTTCATCAATAAATGATATTAACACAAATCTGGAAGGTATAGGCCGTTTTTGTTCATTAACAGATTATAATACATTCAATCACGCAGGTATCAGCTATCCAATTAATGAAACATTAAATTACGGTAACTATATATGGAGCCTTACAGTCGGATCATCTGTGGTATCCGGAACACAGTACAATGCCTCAGGTCAGGGAAATTACGTTTCAGCTAATACTATAATACATCCAGATCCTCTGGTTTTCTTTGACCAGGATAATTCTGGCAACTCAATAAATTTTACATGGGTAAGGGCATTAACATATTTGCCATCGGGCATGCCTAGTTATACATTATACAATAGCCAGGCACATTACTTTAGCTTCATTGAAAAAGGTCTACCATATGGTGTTCAATGGTCAGTAACTGTTTTTGGCTCCAAGTATTATTCCAGCGGCAATGATATATCAATGTGGCTTCCAGGAAATAACTATCATTATATCATTTACACGCCGGATTATGCAAGATACATAAGTTATAATCAGTATGGAACTGTTAATTCTGGAATGTCAAACTCCATTGAAATAAAATTTTTGGAGATAAATTATGCCGTTTATTTCAATGGAACCGGAAAATATAATATAATAATCAATGGGAAAAACTACAGTGTTTCAGGAAACATAAAATTATGTGAGCCATATGGCAATTACAATTATACATTATATTACAATGGAAAATATTTATCAGGCAATTTTACAGTTAACGGAAACAATGTTTTTATTAATACAGGAATCAAAAACGTTGCAGGCAATTTATCAATAAACCAAACATCCAATAATCTAAATGAACATAACAAATACGAATTAAGCAATTATATTTTCTATGGAGTCATATCTGGCACATCATTGATTGCTATTTCCATTATATTTTTAATGCTTAGGCGCAAATAAATTTAATTATTTTAAAATAGATAAAATATAATATTTATATTTTTATTAAATAATAGTTAAATCCATTTTTAAAAGTTTTTATACCATTATTGAATAAATGTATGTAGCATAAAAGCTACCGGGGAGCCTTAATGGCTGAGAGGATCCTAAGGATCGACCCGTGAACCTGATCCGGGTAATACCGGCGGAGGGAGATAGCCAATGAGTGTTTTGATAAATAAAAGGGGATATAAATGCTGAGCAGGAATCAGCGTTTTATGCTGCTTTCCAGCTCGGCAAGCTTCACTTTCTGGGGCATCGTTGCAACAATAGGGCCATTGGCCGCATCAGGTGCAATACTGCATGCACTGCCACTGAAACTTAAGGTTATAATATTATTAATAGGTCCAATATTTGCACCGCTTGGCAACTTTGTAATGGGAATACTAACCGATGTGCTTGGGCGAAAAAAGGTATTCATAATGACCATGAGCTTTTACAGCATTGGTATAATTATAATAGCACTGAGCTATGAATTTTACTCTCTACTAATAGGGCTTTTACTGGCCGAATTCGGCGTTGGCGGTGAGGAGATGCCATCATTATCATTGATAGCAGAGGATTCACCGCTAAGGTCGCGCGCAAAATGGTTAACAATAATATCTGATTTTAACAACATAGGCAGCGCAATTATAACAGGTTTATTCCTTGTTGTCTCCGGAACAGTTTTCGATAGGTATGTTTTATTAATATCAGCATTTATACTTGTTATTATAATGATCATTGCAAGGGTGAACCTTCCGGAATCATTTAGATGGCTCAATGCAAAGGGCAGGTTCAATGATGCAAAGAACGAGGAAAAAAAGCTTTACATAGATTCAGATGGTGTAAATACCGGAAAAATATCAGGCACACAGTACATTGGAAGATTTCTTTTTCTTGCCGCCATAGGCATATCACAGTACATAACCTTTGGCTTAATGGCCTATGTAATAGGACCATACGAGTTTCAATCAACATATATAGACGAAATGATAATCTTTGTTGCACTTCTTGGCGCATCATTTGCGGGATTCATTGCAGCGCCACTCATTTCTAAAGGAAGAAAGATCTACACGGCTTATTCATACACAGGTGGTTTTATAAGCACTTTGATAATACTTATCCTGGTACCATATTTAAACAACATGTTCCTATTCTTACCATTGCTCTTTATAAACATGATGATGAGTGAGTTTGGCTGGGCATCAAGAACCACACTTGAACCTGAGCTGTTTCCAACAAGATACCGCGGTATCTTAATGGGTACTGTCAGGCTTGCACCAATGATAGGCTATGCAATTTCGGTTGATTTGACAAGCACATTTACATTGTATGAATTTGTTCTTTACAATGTTATACTCTGGCTTCTTGGGGCTGTTGCATCTATACTATGGCTTATAAAGGGCAATGAAACACGTGATATAAATATAGATTATGCGTGAATTTTAAATATTTTTCATTATTTTTCCACCATGGAAAATGAGATTGAAAATGTAAGGGAATCTATATTAGAAAAATTTTCCATGATTGATCCTTTCATGGATTCATGCTATACAGTACCGGGTTCATCAGGAATTAAAGGCAATCTTGAGTTAGAGGATGCAGAAATAGATCCTGAGAACATCTTTGTTATAGATAAAAATTATGCGATATACAAATCTATGGAACCTTCAGTTATATATGTTGATTATTCTTATATAAGCAGTGATACAATATACGGTGAAAAGCCTGATGATGTTTTAAGGAAGTATAATATTTTAAACGATTATAATAATCCAGCAGTGATACACTTCCTTCCATTTAACTGCAAGAAGTCCGTATTTAAAAGGCTATTTTCATCAACCGAGCTGAACGGTATATTAACACTTGATGATGCCGAGAGGATGATTTTAAATGATTACTTTTCAAAGGTTCTTTCATTTTTCACATATGAAAAAATTATAACAAACGATGAGGATATAAAAAGATTGTTAAATGACAATAAGAATCTTGAATTCGTTGATTAATTTAAAAATTATATTAATTTAAAATATTATAAATTTATCTATGAGCTAATGCCGTTGTGGCTTACTATATCGCTTTCAACGCTGATAAATGTGTTGTTTGATATATAATTATTATATGAGTTTGCAAGCCATCTGCCTATCTGCTCCTGCACTATGGTATTATCCGCTATTATTGTGTAATTTACATTTGGTGGCATGGGTTTTGCTGTTGATGGCATGTAGTTACTGTAAACAGCTATTGCATTTGTCTCGTTTGCAAGATTCATATCGCTTGCATTGTCAAATGGTGGATTGTTTATCCTTTGGAAACTGCCCTCCTTTATGTAATTTCCTATGATTTTATTGTAAAGATCCTTTGCACCTGCAGCCTGGTTGTTTACTATAATTCCGTCCTCCAGACCACCGATAACCTTGTTATTAATAACGGTGTTATTATCAGCCTGCGAGAATGGGAAATCTGCAGCTATCACTATTGTACCAACGTAAGGGCCTGTTGGACCATGCGGCGTTAAAAGTGATCCTGTAACAAGGTTCTTTTCAACGGTTACATTTGATATCATCATAAATGGACCCCAGGCAACTACTACAATAC
>JAKAYN010000033.1 GCA_021826785.1 Thermoplasmata archaeon
TCATTTATTATTTCATCCCTTATATATGAGAATATTTTTCTGTTAAAATAAAATAAAAGTCTGTATCTTAGCCTTTCAATGCCACTCAGCCTTCTTGAATTGCTTTTTGGCATATCCAATTTATATATGTTTCTTAATATAACAGCCTCACCAAGATCTATTCCACGTTTCTTCATTATTAATATCTTGAATATTGACTCAGAATCGTTTGAATTTATAAAAAACTCTATTTTATCCATGTAATCGTAGACACCGTACTGCATGCACCAGTAGCTAAGAAAATTTTTGTCATTTTTATAATAGTTAATTAGGTTGTCTATATCATTGTATGTAAACATCTCACGCCTTATAATATTGTTTAAAACGTTTACAAGGGCCTTTCTGCCTATCATGGAATATGCCTCGTCTATTAACCTATTATTTTTATTCAAAATTTTTCTGGGATCCTCTGGAACAAAGAATAAACCGTAATTAATGATTGAGTTTAAAAACTGCTGCTTCTTTTTTAGATTTTTTATTTTATATATATCAAAAATGTCTTTACCATCAATTAAAAATGATCCTGATACGTTATCATTATATATGCATGCCAGTGCCCTGGCAAGATCCTCATCGCCATTGATCTTTATAAAGTCACCACTGCATAATTTAAAGTTCTCGTATCTTTTTACTATTCCATTAGATTTTATTGATATATTACTGCCCTCAAGCATCATTTAATCTCACCATGTTATTTGATACAACATTTGCCGAGATAACAAGTATCGCATAAAATATCAAGGGGAATAACAAAACCCACCAGTAACCAAGTCCAGCATACCTTATTGATAATGAATCCATGTACATGATGTTCCCAATGTTATTTAAATATGATGTGTATATGCCCGAGAAGAATATAAATGCAATAATGGCTATTGAATTTCCAAGTCCAGAAAAAAACATTGCAATAAGATATCTCATTGATGCTGGCATTTTGTACCTTTTTATGTATAAAGGCCATATGGACAAACCAACACCAATCGAAACTGTTATTGTTGATGCACCTGCAAAATAAATTATTAGGATTGCCATCATAATGTTAAGAAAAAGGAATGATCTTGAGGCAACATCAAGGAACCTTTTTATGAACCTATTTTTATATGGATATGAAAATACATAAAGTATTATCAGTGAGATTGCGGTCGAAAGTAGAGCCATTGGTATATCTGTTATCAATGAGCCAATTAGGGCCGGAAATATGTATATTCCCAGTGGACCGGTTCCCATGAGCATATAAAAATTCAATCTTGGCGGCTCAGGCACAGTGCTATGGCCTGCAAAGAGTATCAGATTTGAGGCCGATGATGCGCCGAGAATCTCTGGCCTTATAAGATCTACAAGGAATCCTATTATGTAAAGCGTAAATATAAGATAAAATACATAAGCAAAATTACGCCTCATGTGCACCACTATATACATCTACTATAAAATAGAAGATTATTATAATAACGGCAAAAACCAAAACGGCAGATGATACAACAAAGATGCTGTCTTTGTACCTTGCAGAGTATAATAGCAGGGACCACATACCCTGGTATGAAAATATAATTCCGGAGATAATTGATCCAATGATCACCATAACAAAAGATCTTTTTATTCCTGATATTATATCGGGTCTTATATTGCTATTAAGTCTTGAAATCATATCATTATAGCTATTTGAATATATAATAATTGATAGGCCATAGGACTTTTTTATTTCATTGTAAATTGATGTTGAAACATATGAAATTGTATATACAATTGTTGGAATTACCACGGTAAGAACTGGCATAATAAGATATAAAATTGAGCTTAAAAAAACAGATTTTGAAAGATGTATTATTGAATCAATTAGTATTGAGCCTGTTGGATATGTAACTATCACACTGCTGTAAGGTACTATCCAGTGGTTTTTTGGATTAAACGCCAGTGGTGATACGGTGCCCTTTATCGGCAGTATTCCAAGTATTGAGCCAAAGATTAAAAGTAATAAAAGACCGGTTGCCATGTACATAAAGGGCATGAATACCATAGATATATCTATCTTTTTTCCTGACATGGCAATTCTTATGCCAGCGTAATATCCTATCAAGAGTGAAATTACCATTGATAGTATAATTACAACAAGCGTATTTGGCAGAAATACATGTATGGCCGATATGAAGCTTCCTGTGTAGTATGCATTATTAATATAACCAAGATTGCCTGTGAATATATCTTTAATATAGTAAAAGTACTGAATTGGTATTGGATAATTTAAACCAAGGCTTTTTATTGAATATTCATAATTTAATGAAAAACTTTTTTCAATGTACTTATTTGAATTTAACCTTATGAATATAAATAAAACTAATGTTATGAAAAAAAACGTATAAATGTATTTTAATATTAACTTGTATAACTTCATTTACAGACGGAAATCATAAAATAATTATTTAAATTTTCAGTTTTTCACGGACTCAGATGTGTAAATTGTCATCAGTATGTCATCCACATATGAGCCGTTAATTATAAACTGCTTTTTCCTTATGCCTTCTATTTCAAAGCCAATATGCTTGTAAATGTTTATTGCATTTATGTTCGTTGAGAACACCTCAAGGTTAACCTTTTCTATGCCATGTTCCCGTGCCCACTGTATTGCCTGCGTTATCATTCTAGTGCCTATTCCAATGCCACGGTAACCTGACATAATCGCAATCCCAAGATTTGCAGTATGCCTGTTCTTTTTATAGAAACCTCTTTGCAGTGTTAAAACACCAACAATTTTGCCATTTACTTCACAGACGAGTGTTAATTCATCTGGATTTTTTAGACGCTCCTGTTCACCACGTTCTGTTAATAGGTAATATTCACCAACAAGGTAGATCTTTTCGTCCATAACACTCTGCATGCATTCTATGATCTGCCTTGCGTCTTTTGGGTTTGCCTCCCGTATGACAAAGTTTTTTGACTCTTCGCGTCGCTTCCAGATCATATACATCATTGGTTCTCAAGAAGATTTTTTAATTCCTTGTATAGTTCGTTAAACTCATCCAATGTTTTCTTTCCTGAATCTATAACACCACGTTTATTTTCCATAAATGTTGATGTTAATATTGCACCTTCCCTTGATGCTTCAATAATGCCCTCACGCTCAAGTATGCGCAAGGAATACCTAATTTTATGCTCTGGAATGCCCGTTTCCTGGGACATCTTGATAATACCCTGTGGCTGCTCCATTAAAAGTGTTCTTATTATTAATATATGCCTTCTGAGCGTGTCTATATCATCCTTTACCTCTTTAAATATTGAATAATCGTTCATGATATTGCATGACACTTATTTATATATTATTTTCTATGGCTAATCAAAAATTTGATAATTCTAAAATTAATATTTTTAAAATACATCAATATAGAAAATAATATAATTCAGTATGTCTTATTATTACCATGATAAAGTCTGTTGTTATGGCTGGTGGTAAAGGCACAAGGCTCAGGCCTATAACTTATTCAATACCTAAGCCCCTGGTACCAATAGCTGGAAAGCCATGTATCAGCTATTTAATGGATTCATTTTATGATGCTGGTATAAAGGATGCAATAGTAACAACAGGATATAAATTTGAATCATTAATAAACGGGATCATTGAGGCAAAAAAGCCCGATCAAAATGTGCTATTTTCTGTTGAGAAAGAGCCCGCAGGAACTGCCGGCAGTGTAAAATTAATATCAAATTTTATAGATGATACAATAATAGTTGGTAGTGGTGACATATTATATGATTTTGATATAAAAAGTATAATAGATTTTCATAAAAGCAAAAATGCCCTTGTAACAATAGTGCTTACAAGGGTTGATGACCCAAGCCAGTTTGGTATTGTTGATTTAAAAGACGATATAATAACAAGGTTTCTTGAGAAGCCCGCACCAGGCGAGGCATTTTCAAATATTGTAAACGCTGGCATCTATGTAATCGAGCCCGAGGTATTAAAATATATTAATAAGATACCATTTGATTTTGCAAAGGAGCTTTTCCCAAGATTAATGAGGCATGGAACGCCAATATACGGTTATCTAGGAAACGGCACCTGGCTTGACACCGGCAGGCCAAATGACCTTATAAAGGGAAATCAAATCATGGTAAATAAATATGGATTGAAATACGATTCAAAAAATATTACAGGTAAAAACATTATAAAAACAACATCAGACCTTTCCAGTGATACAATAGATTCATCTTATATAGGCACAAATTTGCAGATAGGAAAAAATACAGTTATAAAGGGGTCTGCGATATATAATGGAGTTGTTCTTGGAAACAATGTGCATATAGAGGATTCAATAATAATGGATGCAAGCAAAATAATGGATAATACAATAATAAAAAAATCCGTTATAATGAGGAACTGTGTCATAGGCGAGGATTCTGAAATTGTTGAGAGCGTTATTTCACCTGACCTTGACCTTCATGGAAAATCGAGAGTTTACAATGTTTCACTTGCTTCAAAAATTATAACAGATGAGCAAATATAAGTATTATATAAAAAATAATTATTAAAACTGCGATGATTATTGATATATAAACTAATCTTCTATCATTACCAAATATGATTGGAACCGGCCCTATTAATAGGAAGCCAGAATATTTGCTTTTACTTTTATTATAATTGTTTTTATCATCGTAATTGTTATCATAATAGTTATTTTCATATTCATAATTATTTTCAGCATCATTGTAATCGTTTTTAATATAATTTTCATAATTATGGAATGGGTAAATGAATAGAACAATAAAGCCAATGAATATTAACAGGAATGGTAAAATTGATATTATGCTCGTGCTCACAGCAAATGGGAATATTATAAACAATCCAAGCTTTACAAGGCCAAAAGAGGCCAGAATTATAAACAACAGGAAACCGGAGAATATTAATGCCAGCCCTGTTTTAAGGTAGTTCATATTGAAAATAAATAAATTTTAATATATTTCCTTTTGTATTCAAAGAAAACCAGCTTTTTGCAGTATTAGCAAATCCTCAGTTGTGAGCTGCTCACCATTTTTGAACCTTTCGAAGAGCTCTGAGGCTTTCTGCTGCAGTTCGCTTTCCTTTTCCCTCTTTTTGGTGCTCCTGTTTTTGTTTCTCAAGGCTGATATTGCCTTCTCAAGATCCCTGAGATCGTTCTTTGCCTTTATAAAGGCCTGGTGCTCCTTTTCAGCCTCCTGATTGTATTTTACAAACTGCTCGTGGTTTTCATCTGCTTCCTTTCTAACGTTGTCAAGAACCTGAAGCTGTGATGTTATCTCCTCACTAAGCTGCGATATCCTCTTTGATATCTCCTCTATTTGTTTTTTGTAGTCCTCGCCAATTTTTCTCTCCTCGTTGATCTTTTGTGCAAGCTCTTTTATATCGGTGTTTTTTAATAGCTCCTCATCACGCTCGGCTTTCATTTTCTTTAGTTCATTGTTAAGCCTTCGTATCTCTGTTATAATCTTGTTTTCGTCCTCTTTTGAGAGCTCCGTTGTCTGCTGTTTCTTTTCAAGGTACTGAAGCTCACGTTCCTTTGCCTTTATATCCTTCGTGTTTATTTTTTGTGCTGCGCTGGCCTTTGCTTTCCTATACTCTTCCCTAAGCTTAGATAGCTCTTTATAATGTGCTTCCTTTTCATCTCGTAGCTTTTTGATCTTTTCTATGAGATCGTTCTTTTCGGCTATCTTGCTTTTTGCCTCTTCCCTGAGCTTGTGTGTCTTTGCGTTTAATTCATCGCGTTTCTTTGCAAACTTCTGAGCCTCCTCGTTTGCTGCATCACGCTTTTTTATGTGCTCTTCTACCTCGGCTCTTAAACTTTCTCGCTTACTTTCAAATTCTTCCAGAAGGTCGGTCATGATAACACTTCGATAAAAGTAATTCATAATTAAGGCGCCGGATATATATTTTTCTATTATACGGTATTAAAAATATGTAATTATTTACGATTTTTATCAAGTATTTCATTAAATGATTTGTAAAGTATAACGTCATTATCCTTAACAATAAAATCGGCTGTTGTGTTTAAAATTGATCTTATTATTGTATGCCTTTCATTTATATATTCGTCGTATTTTTCTGGATGCGGGGACATTGACTGGATCTTTAATGCATTGTTTAGCAGTGCTATCTGTAATCTTAGCTCGAAGCTTTTCCTCTCACTGAGATTGTTAACATCAAATATCTTTACCATTTTATGCCTATACTCATGTACGCTTTATTAATTTTTTTATTTATGAACCATTAGGCTTATAAGGTAATTACATTTATTTATGTTCATATGGAAAAATCAGAGAGAAAAAACTACCTAAGAGAGTCCAGAGAAATATCATACATTTCACTTGCACTTTTGATAATATCTTACATTGTATTATCATCGATTAGGTTCAGCTTTTACTTGCTTTACATAATGATTTTTGTTGCATTATTAAACTTCTCCATTTATTTTTACATGAGGTATAAGATACATATTAGGTACCATAAGAATGTAGATATACAGGGATATATAATAGAGGACAATTCATGGCGTTATGTACTTTCATTGTCTGTTTTACTAACAATATTTATTTTCCTTGAGTATCCATTTCCATATATAAAAGCATATTCTTTTATATTGATAGTCAACGCCTTTGTAATAACGACATGGATAGTATCATTGAACGGGCCTATAATAGGCATTCTTGTATCTAGATCTGATCCTTTATATGAACCGTTTCTTTATAGATCAATGGAGATTGCAAACAGCATGAAGATAAATTTACCTGATCTTTATGTGCTTGATACAAAAAATAGAATAGCAAATGCCTTTACAGTAAGCAAGAAAGAATCATATGTGTTTATAACAAGGCTCTTGATGAACATACTTGATGTGGACGAGGTA
>JAKAYN010000034.1 GCA_021826785.1 Thermoplasmata archaeon
TGAATATGATCTAAAAAGGCTTATAAATGCATCAAAAAAGGCAAAAGATATAATTATTATAGGTGCAGGCTATCTTGGTGTGGAACTTGCCGGTGCATTTTCAAACAAAAATGTTACATTAATAGATGCAGCAGATACAGTTTTACCGCATTTAAACAAAAGACTTATAGACAGGGCTTTTAATGATTTAAAGGATTTAAATGTAAATATTGTATTAAATACAAGAATAGATGAGGTAAAAAAATATTCAGTCATTGCCGGTGGTGAAAAAATAAAAAGCGATGTTACAGTATTTGCAGGTGGCTTTTCCGGTAGTGATATAATAGGCAATGCAAACATAAAGAATAAAAATTCAAGGATCATAGTCAATAAATATCTAAGATCAATAGAATACGACGATGTTTATGCATGTGGAGATTCAATGTTCTTTGATGTTTCAGTCCCAATGTCTGGTATAATTGCAAGGCAGTCAGGAATAACTGTTGCAAAAAATCTTCTTGGCATTGAAACGGAATTTTTACCTAACAACTTTGCAAATATAATTAGAATAAAAGATGATTACTTTGGCATGTTGAAAAATACATTTGTTTCAGGAGTTTTTGCAAGATTTTTAAAAAAGGCATCAATTGCAATAACAAAAAATGTTATTCGTTGATTTTGTTTACATTTTCCTGCACACGCTGTAAAAGTTTTATCATTTCATTCATATCATAATCTGTGAAGTCCTGTAAAGTCATTGCTATATAGTTTAAATGCAACTCTGCTATATGCTTAAAGAATTCTGTGCCTTTTTCAGTTATTGATATGTTTATAACCCTGCGGTCATTCTGGCTTCTATCCCTTTTAACATAGCCATTTTTCTCCATTTTATCCACAACACCGGTGATCCAGCCCTGTGTTACCATGTTTATATTTGCAAGCTCAATCATTGGTAATGGCCCACGTTCGTACAGGTTCTTTAATATTCTGTATTCAACGGTTGATATGCCCAGGCTAATTAGATTCTTCTCAGATGCCCTATACCATATCTTCCATGTCTTTATAAATTCCTTCCATACTTCATAAGATTTTGGCGTTGTTAACATTTCTTTTATATATTATAATTTTATATTTTAATATTTCCATCTTCTAAATTATTTTGATTTCAATTTTTTATGGATAAATAATTTATTTAGATTTAATGTTTCACAGGATTCATTTTTAATACCCTTTCTCTGAACTTTATAAAGAATTCCATTGAATCTGGGTTTAACATAGCATCACGGTTATAAGATTCCTCAGGTTTGTATCCTGATAGTATCCTTTTAACAGGAACCTCCATCTTCTTTCCACTTATCGTTTGCGGTATTTCAGGTACCTGTATTATATCATCTGGTAAGTACCTTTTTCCAAGCTCCTTTATTATCTCATTCTTTATATTATTTATTATATCATCATCAATATCAACATCGAGCTTTACAAATAAAGGCATGTAATAATCACCATTTTCAAGTTCAATACCAATAATAATGGAATCAATAACATGATCTATTCTATCTAAAATTGAATAATAATCACCTGTGCCTATTCTTACACCCTTTTTATTCAATGTTGAATCTGATCTTCCGTATATAATTGCCGAACCATCATCAAATATTTTTATCCAGTCACCATGCCTCCAAACATTATTAAAATATGAAAAGTATGTTTCGAGATACCTTTTATTATTATCATCATTTAAAAAATATAACGGCATGGATGGCATGGGCTGCTGTATAACTAACTCACCAACATCATTGGTTTTTTTACCATTTTCATCGTATGATGAAACATCAGCACCAAGGGCAATGCACTGCATTCTACCACGTATAACAGGCAATAATGGGTTTGCAGTAATAAATGCAGTGCAAAGATCTGTTCCACCGCTTATCGGTGATAACCAAACACTGTTGTTTTTATATATGTAATCAAAAACAGCAGGTGGCATTGGGCTGCCTGTAGATCCAAGGTATTCACCGTAAAATTTGAAGTCATAGCCAGATTTCATTAAACCTGAAAAATAAGGCGCACCGGCACCAAAGTGTGTAACCTTATTTTTATTTATAATATTCCAGAAACTATCATTTCCTGGGTAATATGGATTTCCATCGTATAATATTATTGTTGAACCTAATAGAAGGCCGCTTACCATGAAATTCCACATCATCCAGCCTGTGTTTGTTATCCACATAAACCTGCTTTTATTTGAAATGTTTAAATGAAGACCGAGACTTTTAATGTGCTCAAGTATTATGCCACCATGGCCTTGAACCATTGCCTTTGGCCTGCCCGTCGTCCCTGATGAATATAATATCCATAATGGATCATTAAAAAATGTATTTGATGAAATTTTCTCTGATGACTTTATATTATCGAAGAGCGTGGCATCTATATCGCATTTATCAGTAACTATCAATTCTTTAATTGATTTAACTGAATCCATAATCGCTATTATTTCCTTTGTTTTATCGTACAATTTACCATTGTATGAATAAAAAGGAGATGCGATAAGAACAGCAGGCTTCGATTCATTGAATCTTGAAATAACTGCACTAAGACCAAAATCCTGCGAAACGCAAGTCCATGTGCAGCCTAAGAGTGCAGCTGCTAAGAATGATATAACCGAATACTCATTGTTATTCATATATCCTGCAATAACATCACCGTTTTTTAAACCAAGAGACTTAAAAAAGCCTGCAAGATTGTAAACCCTTTTTGATAATTCATGCCATGAGATCTTTCTTTCATTCAAATTTTCGTTTATATATATTATCGAATAACCATTTAAACTTTCATTCTTTAAAACGAGATCAGTATAATTTATTCTGGTTTCATTAAACCATGAAGAGTCTATAAAATTATTACCATATTTATATGATCCTTTAATATCGATATTATAAAATAATGCTAATGACCTCCAGAAATTGTTAAGATCATTTATAGATCTTTTCCATGCAGACCTATAATCTTTGCCTTTTATAAATCTATCCCTGTTTGAATCTTCTATACTTGGCTTAAATAAGACATCCATATATTTATGATAAAACTTTTATTTATTAATATTTTTTTAAGAGCGCTAATTCAATAAATTGATTTAATATTTTTAAAATTTAATAATCTATATGTAAAAAGCCATCCTCTTCCTTTATATTGTACGTTTTTAAGCCCAATTTCTCCATTGGTGAGTCTGGTGCTATGTATGGTGGTTTTACCATTTTTCCGGTGTCCAATTCGAATTCTGCAAGATGGCACGGGCATCTAACATGTTTTTTGTCCTCTGTGATCCTGCCTAATATGCATCTTAAGTGTGTGCAGATACCGTTCATTGCGTAAAGCTTTCCGTCAACCCTGGCTATAAAAATGACGGTGTCATTATCTATACGAACAGAAACATTGTTTCCCGCGTTTTCAAGTGCCTTAACACTCAGTACCTTCCTCCAAGACATGTTTGATAATTATAAACAAAAATTTATAAGTTTCTTAAAAAAGTTTAATAAATGCTCTATTAAATATCATTATTAAATGCTTTTATCTGGATAATATTAATTTTAATGAATAAAAAAACATTTTTAAGTATTAGGTTAAATATTTATAAATAGTTTCAATTAAGAATTGATAAAAGATGATTATAAGCTTTGTCACCTTCAGGGATGGCAAGATGATTGAGCCTGAGCCTGGAATGGTTATGAAGATGGATGATATAAAAAAGGCGCTTGCATATGCATTCTTGTATGATTATAATGTCACAGTTTTCTCAAGCAACGGAAACTACAGCAACGTAAAGATACTTTCAATAAAGCTTAACGAGAAGGGAAATCTATTTTTCTCTGGGCTTGTTAAAATAGGTAATTCAAAAAAGAGGCAAAATTTTTCATGGCGTGAGATATCAGGAGTTGTAATAGAAATAGAAAAGGCAGTGAATGCATATTTTTAAATCCTAAATGCATTTAATAATGCATATTTATATTAATTTTTGTATTAATAATGTTTATGTATGATTATTAAATGTGATATATTATATTTATATATTAATATTATACTATAATACTGAATAAAATGTGTTATTACAGTGATGAATATGTCTATAAGTTAGCAAGGATTTGAAAAGAAAAACAGTAATATAATTAAAAGTTTCAGCAAATAAACAGAAGAAGGATTTAGAAAATAAAACACCAAAAAATATTGATGCTTTATGAATTATTATACAATAAATGGAATATATTCAGGCATGGCATTTGAATACAATGCAAGGGCTAATAACATAAATGTAATTATAATGAACGTCTAAATACTCATTCATGATAATAAAACCATGGAAAATCATGATAATTATCCTGGTAAAAGAATCAAAATATTATTCAGAACGGCAGAAGAAATTCTTATAATTGAGATTCATCATATAATAAAAAAGGCAATCCATGATGCATTTTACTGGATACATGGTATTACCAGAAAGTTTAATCATCAAAGATACGATAGCTTCCAAAGGTTTTTATTAAAATGATTAAAAAAACTAGTTTAATCAAACTATAAGAAGTGCACCCGATATTGATAGTATTACTCCTGCTATTTGCTTTAATGATAATTTTTCCTTGAATATTAAAGAACCTGTGATCGCAAGCGTAGCTGGCAGTATTGCAACCAGTGCACCTGCTATAACAAGGAAGCCTGATGATATCGATATTGAATAGAATACATTCCCGGCACCATCAAGTACTCCGGCAAGTACTGCAAGGCCAAACGAGTATGAAACTATGCTTTTGTATTTTTTATTATAAATTGAATTGTTTTTCCTAAGTTTCAGTTTTTTATACATAAGCATCGATTCAAATGCTATTAATGTTATAATGAAACCTGATATCCTGGCGATTAAAAGCGGTATGTAAGACGATCTTATTGATAGTATTGCAAATGATAATGGCATGTAGTATATCCCCCATGAAATATTTGCTATTGCTGCAAGCATCAGATAT
Organism: Thermoplasmata archaeon; assembly: GCA_021826785.1. GTDB lineage: Archaea > Thermoplasmatota > Thermoplasmata > Thermoplasmatales > Thermoplasmataceae > Picrophilus. The sequence goes on from JAKAYN010000034.1 coordinate 4,992, forward strand.
TTATTTACCTTGAATTTGCCCTGGAGTGTTACAAGAAGTGATCCTGTTATTATAAGAATAACAGCGGGCAGAATTAATGATGAGACCTTTTCCTTTAAAACAAAAAGGCTGAATGATATTATTATAACCTGCTGCATGTTTATTGTTACACCTGCACTTCCAAGATTTTCATCCTTTAATGATTTATAAAATAATATGTATCCAAGACCTAAGAAAAAACCTGATGATATTCCTAAAAATAAAACATTGCTATTTAACCTTGAGGGGTCGTAGAGTAATGATATTATCATTGGTATTATTCCGGCGCCGATTACTGTAACGGCTATAATGTCGCTGTCAAACCTTCCGGATATACCTTTTATAAGACTGTTTGATACAGTCCATATAGCCAAAACAATGAATGGCAATACTATGCTTATCATTTTAGCACTGATTTTTAATGTAAATATATACATATCCAGAAAATGCAAGATTTATCTTTAAAAAATTCAAAATAACATATAAAATTTATACTATTCTTCTATAACAATTTTAAATAACTTCAATAAAGTTTTTTTATGGGCATATCAATGTATCTTTTATTTTGTATTATAAATAAAAATGTATTTTTATTGTTAGGATAAAAAAATAATTAAAAAACCTTTAAAAATCTATGTTTATTTTATTATGTAATTTAATATATTTACCAGTGAAGTTTCAACTGCCTTGCAGCCTTTATTTCATCTATTCTTGATACAGATGTATTTCTTGGAGCGTTTTTTAGCGATTCTTCATCAGCACTAAGTGCATTTACCATTGCGTTTATATAATAGTCAAGATCCCTCTTAGTTACAGTTTCAGTCGGTTCTATCATCATTGCCTCTTTGACAATCAATGGGAAGTATGTTGTCGGTGGATGAACGCCGTAATCAAGTAGATATTTTGCTATGTCAAGTGCCCTTTTTCCAGTATTCTCCGTTGATAGAACAAACTCGTGCTTTTTCAATTTTTTGTAAGGTATTTTGTAATATTTTGATAACTGATATGACATGTAATTTGAGTTCAAAACTGCCTTTATTGTTCTTTCCTTTAAATAATTGCCATTCTTAACAATGTATGTTAACGCCCTTAAGAGTATCGAAAATGAGCCATAGTAAGATGATATTTTGCCAACACTCTTTTTTATATTATAATTAAGATAATATTTTCCGTTATAAAATGAAACGATGGGCACAGGTAAATAATCCATTAAAAAGGATTTTACAGCCACTGGGCCAGCTCCAGGCCCACCACCACCATGTGGTGTTGCAAATGTTTTATGAAGGTTAAAGTGAACTATGTCAAATCCCATGGCACCAGGTGTTGTTATTCCAAGTATAGCATTGAAATTGGCACCATCGTAGTAAAGAAGCGCACCGCTTTCATGTATAATCTCAGCGATCTTCATTATATTATCATCAAAAATACCCAGTGTGTTTGGATTTGTAATCATAAATGCGGCTGTTCTCTCGGAAACAACACTTTTTAATGCATCAAGATCAACTAGTCCATTTTCGTCTGAAGGAACCTCAACAACATCAAAGCCGCCCATGGCTGCCGATGCCGGATTTGTACCATGCGCACTGTCAGGTATTATTATCTCCCTGCGTTTTTCCAGTTCATTAATATCCTCAAAGTACTTTCTTATTATTAATATACCGGTGAATTCGCCATGCGCACCTGCTGAGGGCTGAAGTGACACATAATCAAGGCCGGAGATCTTTTTTAGATAGTCCTGTAACATGTACATAACCTTTAATGTGCCAGATCGGA
>JAKAYN010000035.1 GCA_021826785.1 Thermoplasmata archaeon
AAGAATTTAAGCTATTGATTTTTCCATTATTATTATCTCCTTCCATGATGAATCATAGTAATGATTTCCTGTGTTAATGTATCCAAGTGATTCATAATAGTCAACAAGGCCCTCCACAGCCTCTATTTCTATTTTGCCTATGCCAAGCTGCCTTGCAATGGACTCAACAACTTTTAATAATAAATATCCTGAACCATTGCTCTTAACAGCAAAGTTCCTTGCAAGCATTTCAATTACAATTTTATCAGCATTGCTTAAATCAGGTTCGAATCTAAACATAATTACGCTGTCTATGTTTCCATGCGATTCCTTAATTAAAACAACGTTGTTCTTATCGAGGCCCCATTCATAGAAGTATTTTAATTTATAATCACGCATATTTTTATCATGGGATTCGAAAAGTCTTTTAGTATCAGAGCTTTTAATAAGCCTGTATCCCTGTGGCAGTTCCACATAGATATTATTCTTAATCTTTACCATTGGCATGTTATATAAAAAGGCAGGATTAAATGATAAATTTTTTGGATTATACTAATTTAATTAAAATAAACAGCAGTAACAGCAGTTACTTCCTGTGTAATAGACCTCAAAGCTGCCATTGTTTGTTATGCTGCCCGGCTCCGCAAGTGTTCCGGAATTTGATACCATTGTTATATTCTCATATGGAAATGATGATATTGTACCTGTTTCACCGTTTATTGTTGCGTAATCCGTCATTTTTAATCCTGTGTACTGACCACCATAATAGGCAGTGCCGAAGTCTGAAAGGCAGCTAAGCTGGCCATTTATCTCAGGCCTTTCCTCAATCCATTCAGCAGAGAGCAATGATGAATTATAATAAACTGCCTTGAAAAAGTGCTCGTTCTCAGAGGTATCGTTTAGATATATATACCAGAGATCAGGTGATTTTGCAAGGAATATATGCACATTGATTATATTTCCTGGATATATTGTCATGTTTATAACGGTCTCTGCAGCCGGAAGCATTTCATACCATGCTGAGAAAGATGCACCACAATCGTACTGAGATGTTGTACCGGCCTGTATTAATGACGAATCACCGTTAAAAAATCCACCTATTCCAACCCACTGTGCCGAGTAAGTGCAGTAATATGATGCATTGACATTCTGAACTATCCATGAACCGCTTACACCTGTAACCTCATGCCCTGGATTATTAAAATTTGTGGCAACAACGTATCCTGCCCAGTTTGATGATTCCGTTGTGTTTATTTCATGGACATCTTTTAATAAATGATGCCCATGAACTGGCATAATCGAAAGGGCAAATGCAAAAATTAAGATTAATGATATTATTCTCTTATATGCCATGAAATCACATGCACTGGTAATATTTTAATTTTTGTATATAATTCTAAATGAACTGGCAGAAGAACTCTATTTCAAGGTTTACAGTATCATTAAAAACTTTTAAAATATTATTGTTTATTTCAGAGTTATCAATGATGTTTTTCATAAAATCCACAAATCTTTTAAGATCATTCGAATGCAGTTTTTCCCATTCATTTATGTATTTGTTATTAGAGTTCTTGCCTGAAAATGTTTCTAGGTAAACCCATTCACCTGCAAGCAACATGGATAAAATGCATAGAAAATTATTTTTTGCCAGAATTTTTTCCATGTAATCAATGTATTTTTTTGTTGCCGGCGAAATTTCTATGTTATTTATATTTACATTATTTTCATGAAAAAATTCCTCAAAGAATTTTATTTCATCATTTTTTATTAATGATATAAACCATGAGAACATATTTTTATTATTAGATGATAGTTCCTCAAGCTTTTTTAATACATTTAAATCCTCAAGGACAAAAAAGTAATCCTGCTCGAAATATTTTATAATAATATCATGCTTAACGTTATTATCGATTAACAATCTTGCAAACTCTGTGTTTACGGCCCTTTTAAAATCTGAATTTTTTAACATTAAATCAGAGTTTTTCATATTTATTGTATTTAAAACACAGATTTATTTATTATCAAAATTATTTTTATAATCCATCATGGCTTCTATGATTTGATCCTCATTGATCATTGTTTCATTGTTGTTTATCTCCATATACGCCCTTGCAAGATTTCCTATGATTCTTTCAGGATTTAACCATGATTTGTATTCTCCAAGATCTATTGATTTTGACGCTTCTATAAAATTTTCTCCTGAGTTAAAGATCTTCATGGCACTTGACTGCACAAATTTAAGATATTTTATTGCCGCATCTATATTATCGGTTTTATATGATATCGGGCCATGGCCTGGAACATAGACGCTTGCCCTTAGGCTTTTCAGGAATTCAAGGGCCATTATATTGCCACGGATGCTTCCGGTCATTGCAAATGGCGTGCATGGCCTTGAGAATAATATATCACCGGTAAAAACTATTTTGTCATCGGGTATATATGCTATTAAATCACATGTTGTGTGTGCATTTGGCAAATGCATGACCTTTATCTCCTTTTCATCAATGTAAAGCGATATACCATGTGTTACAGTTATATCAGGAACGCTGTATTTTGATGTTGAAAAGTCCAATTCCGGGAAATATTTTAAATAAAGCTTTTCAGTTTGATCGTTTATTGCCTCAAGGTAATTTGCCTGTGCTATATTTATTGCATTTTCAAACATGTAATTTGTCCATGCATGGTCACCATGGGCATGTGTGTTTACAACTATTCTTACAGGTACATTTGATATTTTTGATATTTCCTTTATATATTTATCTGTCATCTCTCTTGTTGCGAGGGAATCTATGACCATGCCCATTCTTTTTCCATTTATAAAGCCACTGTTACCACGAAACCATGTGCCAGGCTCATTTATATATGCATAAACATCATCATTGATTTTTACCATTTCCATTATTTATCATGTATATAATTTTTAATGATTATTATTCTTTTCGTTTAAATAAAAAATAAAATTACATTTCATAGAGCCATTTAAATACATTTTTATATGAAATTATCCCTGAATCACCAAGAACTTTCCTTATAATAAATAATCCGGCATTCTGGCCTGCATCGCCGTAAGTTGAATAGACAAGATCCGGGCATATTAATACTTTTATACCAAGATCAAAGAGTTCCATTGCTGAAAGCAGAACAGAGGCATCCGTCTCAACACCCGTTATTAAGAATTCTTTTATTGAGTATTTATCAATTTCATTTAAAAAATCATTGTTAATTATTGAGTATTTATTATGATAGTATTTTTTATAGTTATTTAGATTGTAATCATCAATTAAATTACAATCCTCGTTTTCCCTAAATCCAGGCCACCAATCCATGTTTTTCCTAAAAGGCGAATTTTCATCGTTTTTAAAAAGAAAAATGTAAACCTTTAAAAATTTTGAGTAATCGTTCCTTAAAATATCAAATATCCTGTAAAATGTTTTTAATGTTCCTGGATTTTCGAAACCCTTCTGTGGATCTATAACTATTATTCCCTTCATATGGCATCAAGCGGTCTATTTTTTGTCTCTGGTGCATATTTAAATGTAACAAAGAGACCAACAACCTCAAAAAATGCAAAGAACAGCATTGAATATTTAAATCCAAGACTGTATAATATTATTGGGAATGCAGTAACACCAAGGATTGCACCTATCCTTGATGAAAGCGTTGCAAATCCCATTGCCGTTCCTCTAATATTTGTAGGAAATATCTCAACGGGATAGGTAAATGTAAGTTCTCCCGGACCAAGATTATGCGAAAAGTGCATGAAACCGAACATGAAAAATAGCATTAAAAATCCTATGTTTCCTGTAAAATAAAGTAAGATCATTGGAATTAATGGTAATAGAAAGCCAATGATCTCCATTTTTCTTCTTCCTATTTTTTCTATTAAATGCCACAAAACAATGAAGCCAATTATAACCGGTATCTCCTCAAGCAGTGATCCTACAACGCTTATTACATATGATGATGTACTTGCAAAAAGTGATGGTGTGTATGTCCATATTCCATAACTGGCAACATCATATGAAAACCAGGCTATTGACACAAAGATCGTGTATCTTATGTATTTCTTGCTGAAAAGTTCATAAATGCTGGTTTTACCCCTGTTAACATATGGATTTTTAACGTTTTTATAAAATGTATTTTCTATGGCCATTGCGGCCTCATCATTGCCTGACTTTATTAAATAATATGGTGATTCCGGCATTGATCTTCTTAGTAACACAACTATTAAAGGTATTAAAGCGGCACTTAAATACATGTATCTCCATGCATTTGCACCGGCATAAATAACAAAGAGTATCGAAATAATATAAAAGGCTATGAAACCTATGTTCCAGTTGAATATATTGTATATTAAGTATTTGCCACGGCTATTTTTTGGTGAGAACTCGGCCTGTATAGAAGAGCTTATTGGATAATCGGCTCCAATGCCAAGGCCGGCTATTATTTCGAATATTATAAACTCAAAAACGTTTGTTGAAAGCCCTGTTAGAAATAGAAATATAGATGTTATCAAAAGATCGTATTCATAGAGTTTCTTTCTGCCAAGTTTATCTGATAGATATCCAAATATTATTGATCCAAAAAACATACCGATTAGCGCGGCCGAGGCCATAAGTGAGATTTCATATGGCATTGGCATAAAGTAGTTTTTAAGGTACAGAAGTGCAACCGCATATATGCTTAAAACATAGCCGTCCATTATAACACCTGCCGAGGAAAGCAGTGTTATTTTCCATAATTTTTTACTAACCGGTATTTCATCAAACGAAATACTGTACATATACGAACAGAAGTTCGGCATTATTTATAAATTTATCCATTTAACAAAGGTTCATATCAATTTTTAATTTTGTGATAACAATATTTATGCATATAAATTTTTATAAATAAAAATAATGTATTCACAATGAAGGCAGCATTACTATATAAAAATGAGAAAAAACTTAGAATTGAAAATGTGGATATCCCTGAGATAAATGATAATGAGATACTTATTAAAGTTATGGCTGCAGGTATATGCCATACAGAGTTACATTTTATTGATAATGTACTCACCGCTGGAAAATATCCAATTATACCTGGCCATGAGGTTTCAGGCATAGTCTATAAAAAAGGGAACAATGTAAAAGATTTTAATATTAATGATAAAGTAATTTTATATTATTATAACGGATGCGGTAAATGCGATTTTTGTATTAATGGATATGAAAACCTCTGTGTTGATCCAAGGATGGAATATGGTTTTATAAATGATGGTGGTTTTTCAGAGTATATTAAGGCTGGTGAAAAAAATTTAATAAAACTTGATGATGATACAGATATATATTCAATAGCACCAATAGCATGCAGTATAAGCACAGGAATACATGCAATAAATAAGGTGAGGCCAAAATTAAATGACAATGTGTTAATATATGGTGTTGGCGGCGTTGGTTTCGACCTTATACAGCTAAATAAACTGAATGGCTGCAATGTCTTCTCTGCTTCAAGAAATGATAAAAAGTTGGATATTGCAAAAACGCTTGGATCAGATTACAATATAAATACCAAAAATGAGGATATTGTAAATAAAGTAACAAATCTTGGTGGTGTTGATATTATATACGATTTAATAGGCTCAAATGAGACGATAAATAATGATATAAAGATGCTGAACAATGGAGGTAAATTAATTTTAATAGGATACACTGGCCATGATATAAATATTAATCCACTGTATCTTATAATAAAGGAAATTCAAATAATACCATGTGTTGGAAACACAAAGTATGAATTAAAGGAGGCAATAAAATTGTTCAATGAAGGGAAGATAAAAATAGTTATAGATAAATTTGACAGAATAGAAAACATAAATGATGACCTTGAAAAAATAAGAAATGGTGATGCAATTGGCAGAATAATAATAAAATTTGATTGAAATCATATTATATTTATTGTGTATGAGCAGTGGAATGAGCTGCCAGGATTTAAATTGATAAGACCAATTTTATTATTATAAACATCAGGGGCACCGGTCATTGGTTCAACGGCTATCATCTTTGTTTTTTCATAAAGGCCTGTGTATATAACTATGTAATCCATATTATCTTTATCTATTCTTATCTTTTTATCTCCAATCAATGTTAACGATCCTGGAGCATAAAAGCAGTTATCAATAGACATATTTGATATATCGTTATTATTTATATTTGTTTCAGAAAATGTTCCATCTGGGAAGTATTCATCGATATAATTCAGCATTTTAATTTCACTTGAATTAAATATGCATTTTCCAGGAAAATAAAAGTATGGATGAAAGCCAATCTCAACCGGTATTCTTTTACTCAATGATGTTACTGTAAAGTCCGTTCTGAACGAACTTTCATATATTTTATATGAAACGCTTATAAACGCGTCTCCTGGATATGCTGAATCGTTGAAATCAAGG
>JAKAYN010000036.1 GCA_021826785.1 Thermoplasmata archaeon
ATCCTGATCTAAGGCCATTCTATGTTACAAGGGCTGCCGGTTCACTCGGTGCAGACCTTGTTGCAATCCGTGATGATTACTCAATGGTTATAGAGGTAAAATCATCAGAGAGGGATAAATTAACGTTCAGTGAGAGCTCTGGCACAAAGCAGGAGCAGGCTCTTAGACTTCACAATAAATGCCTTAGATCAGGATTATTTATAACATATGCCTATAGGTTAAAAAAAACATCGGATGATCCATGGCGTTTTTTCACAATAAAAAGCGATGTTGAATATAAGGGAAACCTTTCTGGACTTTACGATATACTCCCAAAACAGGAAATTACAAAAAATGGTAATTTTATATTACAGTGGAATCTTGGCTTGCCACTGTTTAAACTTATTTTATACTTAAATAATATTATTTAAGCTCTTTGCTTATTGATTCGTCTATGATTTCTATAGCGCTATCGATTTCTTCCTCTGTTATTATTAGTGGTGGTATCAATCTTATTGCGCTCTCACCGGCACCAAGCAGTAAAAGGCCGTTTTTGAATGATCTTTCTATAACATTATCTCTAAGCTTTGTGTTAAAGTCCCTCTTTGATCTATCATTTACAAAGTCAATGGCCTGCATCAATCCGAGACCGCGTACATCACCGATTTCCTCGTATTTATCCTTTAATTCATTAAGCCTTTTATTAAGGTATTTTCCCATTTTTCTTGAATTTTCAAGCATCTTCTTTTCCTTTATTTCCTTTATTGTTGCAGTGCATGCCACCGATGCTAGAAGGTTGCCTCCGAATGTGTTAGAATGAAGCCCCTCTTTATCAAAGTCGAATTTTTCATTGAATATGGATGCCCCCATGGGTATCCCTGATGCTATTGACTTGGCAACTGATATTATATCAGGTTCAACATTAAAGTACTCGGATGCAAAGAAGTATCCAGTTCTGCCAAAGCCTGTCTGAACTTCATCCATTATTAAAAGTATATTGTTTTCATGTGCAAGTTTTATTAATTCCGTGTGAAAGTTCTCAGGTGGCACTATGTATCCGCCCTCGCCCTGTATTGGCTCAACCATTATTGCGGCGACATCGTTTGCAGGCAAATAGGTTTCAAGCGTGTACTTTTCTATAAAGTCAATGGTTCTGTTCACAAGCTCATCTGGATTCTCATAACCATTAATGCCGAATGGGTTTCTGTATGGATTTGGATATGGTACATGAACGACACCTGGCATCTCCGGGAAATACATTGAATGATGTACAGGCTTTGATGCTGTAAATGCAAGGGCACCCATTGTTCTTCCGTGGAATGCGCCTATAAAACCTATAAACTGCCTCTTCTTTGTATAATTCTTTGCGACCTTTAATGATGCCTCATTGCTCTCTGCACCACTGTTTGCAAAAAATACCTTTTTATTGAACTTCCCTGGGGCAATCTCGGCCAATGATCTTGCGGCATTTACCTGTGCCTCATAATAGAAATCTGTTCCCGCAAAGTGCCAGAGTTTGTGAAGCTGGTCTTCAACTGCATCAAGAACATTTTTGTTCATGTAACCAATGTTTGTTGTGCTTATTCCAGTTGTAAAATCAAGGAAAACGTTACCGTCAACGTCCTCTATATAAGAATTATATCCGCGCTTTGCAACAATTGGTAAAGATTTTGTGCTCCGTGCAAGGTATTTCTCATCCATTTCAATAATCTTTCTTGCCTCCGGGCCAGGTGGTTCAACTTTTATATTTATACCTCTTAAAGCTTCCATAATATATTAAATAGAAATAATATTATATATTTTTCTAAAAGAATCTCGTATTTTTTCTTCATTTTTCGATAATTAGGTTAACTTAACATAATTTTTTTAATATTTATATAATAACATGAATTAGCATATAATGAATTACGATCAAAAAATGCGTTTTGATTTTCTAAGAGACGAATTAACGGATATGACATTTTATATGTATCTATCAAGAAAATTTAATGATATGAATAAAACGATGCTGAGTCTCTCAGCAATAGAGAAAAAGCATTCAGAATTCTGGAGGAAAACATTAGAAGATGATGGCATAGAAACAAAAAATGCAAGGCCTAAAAATTTGAAAATTTTATTGTTAAAAATAATAATATTTTTTATAGGCAGGTCTTTAACAATAAATCTGCTTGAGCATGGGGAGTATTCATCAATAATAAAATACAAAGACTACATGGAAAAAAATGGAAAAAACATAGCAGGCCTAAAGGAGCTTATAGAGGAGGAGATGCAGCACGAGGACATCTTTGATAGCGACATAGACAGAAGTGTGCAGAAAATTAACAGAAGTCGTGATTTCCTTTATGGCATGAGTGATGGGCTTGTTGAGGTGCTTGCCGCGCTTGCAGGACTTACCGCAATAATAGATAATAATATATTAATAGCCCTGAGCGGTGTTGTGATAGGCATATCAGGAACGTTCAGCATGACCCTTGGTGCCTATCTATCCCAGAAAACAGAATCCGATTATAAAATAACAAAGATAAAAAAGATGAACATATTCAATATAAAAAACGAATCTGGAAAGATCGAGGAATATAAAAAGGAGGCAAATAACTCTGCACTTGCCACGGCAGTTTCATATATCATAGGGGCCATTATACCGATATTACCATTCGTGTTTCTTTATAAATACTATGCAATTATACTTTCTGTTATACTTGTCGCAATGGCGCAGGGTATATCAAATTCTATAATATCGTTATCAATGGGCATAGCAATACTAAAAAATGCATTTAGGGCATCACTTCTTGCCCTTGGCGCTGCCTTTATAACATTCATGGCTGGCCTTATATTTCATATTGTTTTTCATATATCAGTTATATGAAAAATATTAAATTTGTTAAAATAATTCAGAAAAATGGATGATAAATTACCATACTATGTTGGCCTCTCCGCATTCTTTGCAGATCTTGGATACCAGGGGGCCATGGCAATACTTCCAATATTTTTGATATTCGCATTAAAATTAAATTTTCTTGAATTTGGAATTGTTGAGGCATTTATATATGGCCTTGGTTCATTGTTCTCTTACATCGGGGGAAAACTCTCTGACATATACGGAAGTAAAAAAACCTGGATCTTTGGAAACTCATTGATACCATTATTATCATTTACGGCCTTTACTTTCATACCATTATTATCAATATCACTTTTTTCCGCAGGCTGGTGGATGAGAAACCTTAGATCGCCAGCCAGAAGGGCATACCTTGCAGAAAACACAGATGAAAAGGATAGAACAAAAAGCTTTGGCATACTGCACGGCCTTGATGTTGGCGGTGGGTTGTTCTCCATTGTTGTTTTAATAATACTTGTGTTATATCGTTTCTCATATAAAATACTGTTTTTGTATTCGATTATACCATTGATAATATCAACATTGATAATAATACCATTAAAGAAAAATAATAATGGTGTAAAAAAGGAAAAAACGTCAATGAAAGCTATATTCAATGGAATAATAATTGCAACAGCCTTCTTTGGATTCAGCTCATACAGCATGGGATTCCCAATAATAACGGTATCAGAATCAACAAGCTATGGCCTCTATCTAAGGATAGCAACAGGTGTTGCCATATATGGCATCTTCCTTGGTTTTTCATCGTTAACCGGCTTTATATTAAGCAGATTTAAATCAAAAAACGAGGTGCTATCACTTAGCGTTTTTGGATACATATTATATGGCCTCGGTACATTCGGCTTTGTTTTATCAATAATATATAAACTAGGATTATTCGGTTTTTACGCATCTGCAATAATACTTGCTATCGCCTTCGGTTTTGTTGAGACATATGAACCATCAATAATATCAAAGCTTGGTAAACTTCAGGGATCATCGCAGGGTATATTATCAGCATCAAGATCCTTAGGATTCTTCGTTGCAAACATTGTAATGGGTGCACTTTACAGCATAAGTTCTATATATTCATACACTTATGGAGCAATCGTTGGAATTGTCGCAGGTATAATACTTATCTTTGCAATTTATCTATCAAAAAACAAATGATTTTTAATTTAAAAAACAAAAAACATTTAAGCAATAATATAATTTATATATTGAATGGTTCGAATTGGAGTTTATACCACAGATTTCAAGTTTTACCATGATGTGGTAAAGGACTTAAAAAGATGGAAGCTCCCATTTGTAAGCCTAGCCAGTCTTGATGTGCCAGATGATGTAACCGTTGTTTTGAGCTCACAAAAGGACAATTTTAATATACCGAGACAGATTAAGGCCGAAAATTCAATGCAGGCCATAAGGATGTCATTATCGTATCTTGTCTCTGAGGATAAATTTTACAGGGTTATCATAGGCATAGATCCTGGGCCAAAACCAGGAATAGCCGTAATGGCTGATAACATACTTATGGAGGCTTTTGAGTGCCCATCAATTAATAAAATAAGGGAATTTATAAGCGATATAATAAACAGCTATGCTTATAAAAATATTCTTATAAAGATAGGAAACGGTGATAGACCAAACAGGGAATTAATAATAAAAGAAATAAAGGGAATAGCACCTATAATTATTGTCAATGAGGAGAATACAAGCACACCGCATAAGATACATGATAATGCGCTTTCCGCTGCAAGAATATCATTGATAGAGGATCATTATGACTGCACAAAGGTTCCTGAAAAATTCAGCAGAAAAAATGTCTATGAGAAGGAATTTGTCACATTAAAAAGCATAATAAAATAAAAGAAGTTTATTTCTTTTTACTTTTATTCCTCTTCCATTTTGGAACCTTTGTCCTGGTCCTTCTTCCAGATGCAAGTATCATAAAGGCTGCAAATACTATTGCAACAGCGGCTATGTAGTATATCCAGTCATAGTTTGGTGGCTTTCCGTAGTAAAATTTTGTTGAATCCTGCCCTGCTATTCCAAGCTCCAAGGAATTAGTTTTTATGGAAAGTGTATTTTCACCCTTTGGTACAATGGATGCTGGTACTGTAATGTTTGCAGTGTAATTTGAATTGGCATTTATTTCCTTAACCCGTGTGCTGCCCACCTCTGTTCCATCAAGGTAAAAGTAAACCGTAACATTATTAACAGGCGTTTTATTAACGTTTTTTATTGTTGCACTTAAAACTATTGGTTTTTGCACCGAAACAGTGTATGTCCTTTCATATGTATAGTTCTGATTTGTTTTATTGTTATATGCGTATTCATAGAACATAAAATATAGATTTTCCACGTTATCCGGTGCTGTGATATGTTCGCTGAAGTTTCCATTCGATTTTGAAAAGCCATGGTAATAGGTTGTTATACCGGTAAGATTATCTCCAGCTATGTAAAGGGCAAATGTGTAATTTGAGAGACCTGGTTCAGTTCCATTTATATATAATGTAAAGTTTTCACCCTCATAAACAATTCCAGGAATGCTAACGTTTGCGTTTATGGCGTTTGCACTCCTGTAAGAATCATGGCTTACTGGCACAGCAATAGAAAGTATCAATGGTATTAATATAAAAAATATCTTATAATTCATTTGTATTTCACCTTTTCTTTCTTGACCTGTATGTTGAAACCGCAAGACCAACTATTAATGCTATTAATATGATTGTTATTCCATAGTATATTGTTGTGTATGGATCGATATTGTAGTTTACAAGAACGTTGTTACCTTTTCCTGTGACGCTAACTGTAACATTCTGGAATAATGGCTTAAGTGTCTCATTTTGGTATATACTATTGTAATATGACTCAAGATTAACGGTTATATCAGGATCCGGATGTGCTGTTACAGGAACCAGCTTAACGTAAAATGTTACATTTGAATTATATGGTACTGTAATATTATTAACGTATTTGCCGTTGTATAATATATAGGCATGCCATTCATCGATGCTAAATAAAGTATTGTTATTTGTTATATTTAATGTAACGTTTATTGGCGTATTACCGGTGTTTGATACTGTCACAGGCATCAATGTTACATTGCCGTTTGCTATGGTATCAACTATTTTACTGCCTGCAATCAGCTCAAAGCCGTAGTGTTTTGAAACATTGAACTTTAGGTATCCTGCTGTCATGTTTCCTGATGTGTAGTTTACGTTCACTGGCACAAAGTTTACACCTGCAGGTGCCCTTGATGGTACCGTCACATTTATGTCAAATGTTTTGTTCATGCCTGGTGCAAGTGTGAAATTGTTAATGCTAAAGTTCATTGACCATGTTGAGTTGCCTGAGTAAAGTTCTACGGTGCTGTTTGTGTTTCCAAGGTTTGTTAGTTTAACCCTGTATGTAACCGTCTGGTTCACTGTTACGTTCTTCTCGGGTGTTATCTGCTTTAAGCTATAATCATAAACGTTTATCTTGCTTAAATAAAGGTTAACGTACTGTGTTTTGTTTAGGAATATTGAA
>JAKAYN010000037.1 GCA_021826785.1 Thermoplasmata archaeon
AAGCACGAGATAAAGGGTTATGCAAAGATATACGACACAAAGGAGCATGCAATGCTCTATGAGCCTGATTATGAGCTATTTAGGAACAAACTAAAGGTAAAGGAAGGTAATCAATAATGGAGAAAAGGGAGCTTTACGAATTAAATAACAATAAAATAGTAAGAAAGAGAAGGTTCTGCCCAAGATGCGGACCAGGTGTTTTTCTGGCCGAGCATGAGGATAGATTCTCATGTGGCAGATGCGGCTATACAGAATTTAAAAAGAAAAATTAAAGTTCATAGATCATTTTTGTTGTTTCGCCGCTTGCCTTCTCTAATTCCTTTATTTTTTGCCTTGTTATCTCCTTTGATTCATCATCCTCAGGTTTTATGTTCAAAAGTTCCACAAGATAAGTTAGCTCATAGTCCAGTATCAGGCTTAGTGTTCTGAGCTTTTCTATTTTATTTTCCTCTATTTTTAATCTCTTATCGGATACGAAGCAGTCAAGGTGCACAGAACCCTCCTTTGTAAATGTAAACTTCTCGCCACTTCTGAAAGCCTTTTTACAGATATAGCATTTATACTCCATGGTTACATTATAATATATAATATTATTAATCTTTTTAAAAAAATTCTAGAAAAATAGATTAATTTATATGCAATATAAGCAGGTGAAATCCTCTATATACAGAAAAAGATACATACTTGTTAAAGGAAACATAGAACATAAATATATATTAGATTACGGCGTCAAAATTAAATTCAGCAATGACGGTTACACAATATTACTGGCAAATCAATTCAATAAGGATACAATAATAAGATTATTAAAAAGGTACGGCTATGATGTAGTTTACGTTAGCGGAACAATAAAAAAATGCAAGAAAATAATGTCAATGCAGTCTAAATTTGTTTAATCTCATTATCACTTAAATCAAGTATCCTAGCGATCTTTTTGAACTCCCTTGTTTTTTTAATTGATTTATAAAACCATAGGTATGATAGCATTACATTTGACGATGTATGATTTAATGCTGCAAGCTTTTCTAGAAGCGTCCTTGCATTATTATTTCCCTTTCTTGAGGAATACATCTTTATTATATCTGGCATTGAATACCTGCCAGTACTTTTGTTTTTATTTTTAACCTTTAACGAAATGCCGGCCGCTATCTCCTCTGATATTCCAGTAAGCATGTAACCTGCCTTGTATGAAAGCCTTGAATATAAATCAGCTATTGATAGTATTTCATAGGCATTTTTTAAATCCTCAGGATCCTGGTATTCCTCCTTTATGTTTTGATCTATCCATTTTATGTAATAATCAGGATCAAAATCCGCGTCGATAAAAGAGTTTATCAATTTATCGTAATCATGACTGTGAAATGTATCAATTACATACTTGTATATATCGATCTTTTTATTTCTATCAGCTGGTGCAAAGTCCATAGCCGTGGCCTCAAGATCGTTTATTATCGATCTTATATCAGGCTCATTATCCTTAACGATTTTAATGATCAGGCTATCCGGTATCTGTTTCCCCTCATTTTTTAATATGTAGTGGCACCTTTCAATGCATTTATTTATAAATTCTTTGTATTTTTGATCGTTCCTTCTTTTGTATGGTCTCATCTCTATAACAACGGAATTCTCTATTATCTCCTTGCCACTGCGCCTGCTTCTGAATGAATAATAATCATTCATTGTTATTACAACAGGGTTTCTGGTGTTTTTTATTACATTTAATAATTCCGTCATGCCACCGTAATCACCGCCTTTCCTGGGGTCCCTTGATTCAAAGATATTATCAGCCTCATCGATTAATATCAATCTATCTGGAACCTTTACATCTGATAAAAGATCAGCGTAAAGTGATGACATCAAGGCAACTCTCTTCATGCTCTCTGCATTTCTCTGATCGGAAGCGTTCATCTCTATTAATGGTACATTAAGGTAATTTGCTATTGCCATTGCCGTGGTTGTTTTTCCGGTTCCAGGCTCACCATAAAGTACAAGTGATTTTTTAATAACCTCATTGTTTTTCCATGAATCTGCCCATTTAATTATAATGTTCAAATCATCTGATGCTATTATAAGATCGGAAATGTTGGCAGGTCTGTACTTATCCGCCCAGCTCATCAGTGAACCCTCGTGCCAGGTTTCATATCTTTATCTGTTGTTAGAAGAGAAACACCGGAATCATCCTCTGCGGCAAGGAGCATGCCCTGGCTCTCTATGCCCATAAATTTCGCAGGCTTTAAGTTATTAATTATAATAAGATTCTTTCCAATTAAATCCTCAGGTTTGTAATACTCTGAAATGCTTGAGACTATCTGCTTTTTCTCATCGCCAAGATCAATAACCATTCTTAGAAGAGATCTGGATTTTTCAACCTTCTCGCACTCTATGACCTTGCCAACACGCAGGTCTACTGTGTGAAAATAATCTATGTCTATTTGATCCATATGGTGTATTTTTAATATGGTTTATAAATTTAACCTTTAATTTAAAAAATACACAATAAGTTATTTATATTATTTTAAAATAAGGTTTTAGGTCTTTGGAATGTTAAGCTCATATTCAATGATTAGGGATTCATGGAAAAAACTGAAGAAATCAGATATATATCCAATTCAAAAGAGCAGAATGATAGAATGGAGAAAAGGCGGTGCCATTGTGCGTTTGGATTACCCAACAAGGATGGACCGCGCAAGGAGCCTTGGCTATAAGGCAAAACAGGGCTTTATCATAGTAAGATCACGTGTAAGAAAGGGTGGCCAGCACAGGACAAAGATAATGGGTGGCAGAAGACCAAGAAGGCTAGCATACAATAAATTAACGGTTAAAAAGAGCATACAGCTCATAGCCGAGGAGCGTGCAGCAGATAAATATCCAAACCTTGAGGTCTTAAATTCATACTATGTTGGTGAGGATGGTCTTTATAAATACTATGAGGTAATATTGGTCGATAAATCATCTCCGGTGGTTTTATCGGATAAAAACATATCATGGATAGCAAATCACGCCAATAAAGGACGTGTTTACCGCGGACTTACATCCGCAGGTTACAAATCGAGGGGGCTTGGCCATGGTCGACTGGGCTCAGCAAAGAGCAGGCCATCAATAAGGGCCAACGGCCGCCTTAGAAGATAATGCCACGGTGGCCCAGCGGTACGGCGCCAGCCTTGAGAGCTGGTTCCCATAGTGGATCGGGAGTTCGAATCTCCCCCGTGGCGCTTACATTTATGATGCAATGGACGATTTTGAAGGATTTTGTTCATGACTTTGATTTAAAAGGCAGTCCTAAATATAGAAAGAAAAGTTTTCTGCATTCAACTTCAAATAAAAGATACTTTCCATGCGTCTACGATGATGAAAACCACGTTTTTTATTCCACCATGATATTAAATATAGATAATCATTATTCAATGCATAGAATCGAAAAAAGAAATAATGTTTTTTACATTTACATTGCTGATAAAAAACTTCGTGAGATCTATAAAAATAAAAACAGAAAAGGTTTTTTAAAGGTAAAAATATTTGCAACGGCTTCAATGCCATTTCTTTATGCGGCCTCAGTGCACATGAATGATAAATTAAAATATCTTACTAAACACGATATTACATTTATAAAAAATACAAATCTTCCATGGGATTCGGATATAATAATTGATGCAATGCTAATGCCCGAGTTTAAAGAATTTAATGAATCTTTTATCTTGGGTTATGGTAAAAAGAAGGGTTTAATTAAATATCAAAGACTAAAAATAAAAAAAATGTATTTTTCAGAGATGATATGCCATATTGTTGCTCAGGGCAGTGAAGACCATTATAAATTATTCAAATATGCACTTTCAGTTGATAAAGATAATGCAATGGAATACGGTAAATTCTAAATCATTTCTTTAATTTTATATTAACATCATCGTTAACCTTATAGTATAAAAGCTTAAGGCCGGTTGATTCTGCAATTTCCCTGAATTTTTCCTCACCAAGGCTAAACTTGTCTTTTGAGAATAATATTTCTATCTCATCATCGTCATCAAGGTCAAAGTAAAGACCTTTAAAATAAGCTTTAAGATAGCTTTCAGGTGCACCACCGCACATTATATTTCTCTGGTCATCATGTTTCATATTTATTGTATTAATATAAAATATATTTATCTATGCAAAAAGTAGCCTTTTCCATTAATTATATTTACATAGCCATAGCGCTCGAACTGTGATATTCCATTATAATCAAGTGCAAGTGGTTCCAGCTTTCCAGAATCATTTGAACCATCAGGCTTTTCAACTGTAAAATCGAAGCTGTTCTCAGGACACCAATGTATAATTTTAAGCTTTTTTTCACTATTTTCATCAACGTATCTTATTCCATTTTCTGTTCTTTTAACAACGCAAAGATCCTTTAATCTGAATTCATCGCCAACGTTAATGCTATTTAAATCGTCTTCGTTTAAATATATCTTTGAATTCTCGATAATTTTGTATTTCCTGTAACCAAGATCCATATCGGGATGGTACCTTGCATGGCTTTCAATGATAATATCGTTATGCAAATCCAAGAGAACAGGTTTATTTACAAAGAAAAACCTCATTGCCTCTTTATCAATTATCTGCCTGTTTATTGAATCAAAGATCTCCCATGAAAACGTTGCGCCTGTTTCCCTCATGCCGGAGCTTATCCAGTATCTTCTAAAAGTTTCAGGCCTGTATCCCCTTTTTTTCAGTGCCCTTATTGTTCCAAGTCTTATATCATCCCAGCCTGTGTACTTTCCTGACTTTATTCCGTTCTTTATTATGCTTGTTTTTAAGACAGATCCGGGTATTTTTATAATTCCATAATGATAATAGTATGGCACCCTCCATCCATTGTAATTAAATATATATCTCTGCTTTTCAGTGTTTACAAGGTGATCCATACCCCTTATAACATGTGTTAATCCCAAATAATGGTCATCTATGGCAACGGAAAAGTTCATCATTGGATAAACACAGTATTTATCACCTGTGAGTGGATGCCTTTTATATGATATTCTTAGGGCAATCCAATCCCTCACTGATGGATTTGGATGATTTAAATCCGTTTTTACAACGGCAACAGCCTCGCCTTCCCTGTATTCGCCATTAAGCATTTTATCGAATCTTTCAAGGTGTATTTCTGGATCCATCGATCTATCAGGTAAAGCTATAGATTTTAATTTTAATTCATGAAATTTTTTCTGGTCAATCTCAGCTATGTACATGTATCCAAGCTCTATGAGTTTTTTTGCCTCTTTATAATACAAATCCATCCTTGATGTTTGTATGACAGTCTTTGTTACATTTACACCAAGCCATTCAAGATCCTCAGGTATCATGTCATATGCGTCTATATCGATGTTGCCAGGGTTTGTATCCTCTATTCTTAGTATTAAATCACCACCGTATCTTTTGACGTACTCATCATTAAGTATTGCCATCCTTGAATGCCCTATGTGAAGTGGTCCTGATGGCGATGGTGCCATCCTCATAACAACGCCATGTTCCGCATTTGGCAGTTCAGGCAATTCATGTTTTTCCTCTTTTTTCTCCTTTACCTTGAACTCCGGGAACTCATTGTTAACAATCTCAATCAATTCTTCCTTTTTCATTGAATTTATAATATTAACATAATTTTTTACCTCGTCCATTATATTCTTTGGATTCTTTCTTGCCTCAGGAACCTCGGCCATAATCTTGCTGATCACTGATTTTGCATCGGCCTTGCCGTCATGCAGGTATGCATTCTTAATTGCCTGTTTTCTTATTTCTTCTGTAATATTCAATAGTCTCACCCTCTATAATATTAATAAATTCATTCATGCCCTCGCCCGTTACCGTTGATATTGCAATATCCTCATGTTTTTCTGATATATCTAGCTTGGTCTGTATCCTTATTATTCTCTGCGACATATTGTTTTTTATGCTGTTATAAAGCCTGTTCTGTGCCTCTATGTCAACGGCACCTGAGTAATCAAATAAAAATAGTATTACACCATCAATGTATGACAGTGCTATTATGGCCTTTTTTTCCATTTCATTTCTTTTTGACATGTCCCTGTCAAGAAGCCCTGGCGTGTCTATGAACTGTGCCCTTCCAGAGTTAAATCTATGATAACCGATTATTATATCAAGCGTTGTAAATGGATAAGGTGCTATCTTTGGTTTTGCATCCGTTATTATGGATATTAAAGAACTTTTACCAACGTTCGGCATTCCCGCCAGTATAAACGTTGGCATATCAGTAATTATGCCTGGAAGTCTTTTCATAGAGTCCCTGCATTTGCCAAGAAATATTAAATCATTGTTTATGTTTTTTACAAGCGATGAGAACCTTCCATAGTAGCTT
>JAKAYN010000038.1 GCA_021826785.1 Thermoplasmata archaeon
GGTATCATTTGGCTGCCCGCCGCCTGTTGGGTAAAAACATGTTTTATCAAGTATAATTTCATCACCATTTACATCAACAACCGTTGCATCAAATTCCTTCATGTACATGTCCTTCCAGAAGAGCCTTTCGGTCATGTTTTTATAATATATTATAATATTAAAACCCATCTGGTAACAATTTTGTATATTAAAATTTAAATATTAATATTAAATAACTATTCATGGCACTGATAAGAGACGAGGATAAAAAATATTTAGAGGATGAGTTTAATAGCAAGCTAAAGGAGCCAATAGATCTTGTTGTATTCACATCAAATAAGGGTGACTGCAAGTACTGCAAGGAAACAGTGCAGCTTGCAGAGGAGTTATCATCAATAAACAGCAAGATAAATCTAATAAAATACGTTTACGAGGACAGCAGCGATGCAGTAAAGGAATACGACGTTGAAAAGTATCCTGCAACAATAGTGGCAAAGCATGGCCAGAAGGATGGGAGAATAGTTTACTATGGCATTCCATCTGGATATGAATTTGGATCATTAATAGAGGATATTGAAAATGTCTCAATGAACGAGGCAGATGTATCAAAGCATGCCATGGAGCTAATATCAAAGGTTGACAAGCCATTAACAATAAAGGTCTATGTTACACCAACATGCCAGTACTGCCCAAGGGCCGTTGGCACAGCACACAAGTTTGCACTGTTAAACAAAAACATAAAGGCAGAAATGATAGAGTCATTGGAATTTGACAAGGAAGCCGAAGAGGTCGGTGTTTCAGCTGTTCCACACGTTGTAATAAACGATGATGTCAACTTTGTTGGCGCACAGCCTGATGACCAGTTTGCAGAATTTATAATGGAAGCATATAACCATCAGGAATAAACTTTTAAAATTTTATTTATTTACAAAAAGATTTTAATAATATTTTCATATACAGTTTTTGATGCCACTGTAGCTCAGCAGGTGGAGCGGCTGACTTGTAATCAGCAGGTCGGGGGATCGAAACCCTCCAGTGGCTTATATTATTAACATGTTTCTAAAACGACTATAATATAACAAAGTTTTATTAAAATGGTTTCAAACACAAAGCGTTAATTAATATTTGCTTATATTTATTATATTTAATATATTATTAAAAAATAATCCCTTAAAAATTACAATACAAAGATATTTCATAATTGAAAAATGATACATAATAAAATAAATCAAAAATTAAGGTCATTTTTTGGAAAGCCATTAAGCTTAAAACTAATTTTTTGCATATAGAAAGGCGCCAAACTGAAAGCTCCATGCTATTAATGGTATTAATATCATTCTCTCCATGCCGCCATTTCCAAGACCAAGGTATACCTTTGATGCAAAGAGTATAAGCGCAATTATTGATATGCTTCCAAGTATTGCCCATTCCATTGAAATAATATTTTTATACTTTAAAAGCGCAAAATAGGACACAATGGATGGAAACAAAAATGCTAGAAATGCAAAGAACAAGTGTATCATACCGTAATGTTCATTGAAGATTCCAACACCAATTGACCCTATGCCGCCTATTATGTAAAGAATAGTAAATGCCACGTATGACTTTTTTAAAAATGCTGCCGCGATTATCTCAAGGATTCCAAGAACTATTATCGATGCATTAAATATATAGGGCATTGAATCTATTCCAAGGTGGCTTATCGAATTCTCTGATATGCTGTATCCCTTATCAAGAAATGCGGCTATATTCACAAAAATAAAGAACTCGGTGACTGCAGTGACGATTATAATGCCTGATAATTTATCCGATTTCATATAAAATTATAATTAATATGTATATAAATATAGTTATTAAAAAATTTATTTTATTGAAATATAAATCGATATTATACCAGTTAATATAATTGAAATAAAGAATATGCTGAATCCAAGGGATATATTAAATGATGAGAACGCACCGGTGCCAAAACCGAAGAGATACTCCCAGCCATAATTCGTTATCGATGAATGCACAGAGCTGAATGGTAGGTTAAACTCTGCATCTATTATCAATCCAATCCATGCCAGTATTGATAATGAGCCAAGCGTTATTAAAAATGGTTTTCTGTATTTATTAATAATAATTGGTATTAAAAGTGCTATTGAAATAACAAAGGCTGCAATAAGGAAATCATAGTGTAATGGTGCAGCAGTTCTAAGTAATTTATCATATATCATAAGGTATACCATTGATGCGAATTCAAATGCCATTGATATGTATAAATATAAAAGCCTGTTAATTTTAGACGAAGTAGCTTTTTTTGTATACGCAGGCATGTATACAAAAACCGTGCTTAAAATTATAAATATGGCTATTATAACAGCTATTACTGAAATATATGGTATAAAGCCATTATAAACAACAGGTTTTATATATTCATGTACCGGTGACATTACAACCCAGAGAACCGGTTTATAAAACTGTTCATTTATAAGCTCTCCTGATTTATATGTCCATTTATCGGCAAACTTATAAGACCCACCTTGTGGATAAAACTTTTTGCCTGAGAGTGTTCCACCTATGTATGTCCAAGATATCCAGTTTTCAGGGCTTTTCATGTAAGTTATAACTGGATATGGATTATTGCTATTATTAACAAGCGATATATTTGGTGAAATCATCCCATTTACCTCAAATGCAAATATAAAATTTACAGTGTAATTATTATAGCCCGCAGGCGTTTTTATTAAACCATTATTATTGAATATCACAAGGGTGAAATTGTAATTTTTATATTTGGTACCATTTATAAGGGCATAGGTTCCAGGCCTTATATTAACAGAGATTGTTATTTTATTATATATCAATGATATGTTTCCTCCAGTCACGTTATCAATGTATAAACTTTTTTCAGAAACAATTTGAATGTAATTCTTCTGTGCAATTACGTTAATTGTTACATTTGTATAAGGGCTTGGGTCATCGCCTGTTGCATATAAAGATAATGTATATTTTCCAGGTGATACGTTATTTGATACATGTATATACATTGTTCCAGTGTACGTTGGGTCTCCACCACTGTTTGAGAAAGATACAGATATGCCATTAATAGTTTTATAATTCATGTACGTGCCCCAGGTTGTGCCGGAAACAAGTTTAACGGTGTAATTATCGTAAACGCCTGAGCCTGCTGTAACATTCAAAACTTTTTCTGAAACCATTATTTTTGATGAACCTATTGCGTCAGGACTGTAATTTATCCTGTTACTGTTCTGCAATGGAATCATTGATAACACTGTTATTGTAATTACTATTAAAATAATAATTATTTTATTTTTTTCCTTCATAATTATAATATTTAAATTCGTTTATATGAAAAATTTTTCTTATGTTTATTTACATAATTATTATATATTAATATATTTTTATTTTATTGTAAATTTTATATTTTATAAAAATTGAAATAATATAAAAATTAAAAAGATCTTTATCATATATTTACCACAATCATTTTAAATTATTTTTGCAAATATATAAATTACAATAATTTTCTTCAAAAACATATTAAATTGGCATGCAATTTTATAATATGAAAATATTGATATGCGGTGTTGGCAGTGGTATAGGCGGCTATCTTTCTGAACATTTATCAAAGGATAATGAGGTCTTTATTTCATCAAAGGGTGATTTTGCCATGGGTCTTGCGCAAAAACTTAAATTAAATTATATGCGATGCGATTTAAGGGATAAAAAATCTGTTAAAGAGCTTATTTCGAATGCCGTTTCATCAATGAATGGCCTTGATGTTGCAATAAATGTTGCAGGCAACTACTTTTCATCAAAAAAACCATGGGATTATAATATAAATGAATTCAATGATGCCTTACTAAATAATGCATTGACGTTCTATAATATTGCACTTGAGGCTTCAAATTACATGATTAAAAACAAAAACGGCCTAATAATAGGATTCTCTGCTGCCGATAATGTTTATTTAAATTCAAATCCTGGCTATGCCGCGGGAAAAGGGGCCGTATCATACATGATTAAATACTTTGCAAAATCGCTTTTGCCATATAATGTAAGGGTAAACGGCATAGCACCTGGATTTATAGAGAAGGGTGAAAAAAGTTTGGAAAAACCACTTCTTTATCATGGCAGATACCCGGCGAATGACATTGCAAGAACCATTGAGGTTTTAATGAGCTCAAAAATGATAACGGGCCAGATAATAAATATTTCAGGTGGCCACGATATTAACATAGATGCCGGCCTTTAAATATTTATAAAATGAAATCTTAAAAACCCAAAATTTATAATATTATTATCTATATGTTGCAATAGAAATATTAAAATATGTTTATAATAATTAAATTCCATGAAGAATGGCATCAAAAAGCTTATTGCCCTCTTGGCCGTTTTAATAATGGTGCTCTCTGTAATACTATTTCTGCCTGCCGGCCATGATGGCAATTACAGAGCGAATTTTGTTCCTGTGAAGAAGAACATACATTTTACAGGAAACCTTTCAAGGGACTTCGATAATAATGTCATTGGCATAAATAATCATCCATCGCCTTGGGGTTCCAACAATGTGATAATGAAGCTTTACTTAGCATACAATGCAACAGCTCTATTTATTGGTGTAAACGAGGATATATCATACAATAGCCTTATGATATTCATCACAAACGTTACCAACGATATATATGGAACAGAAAACATTTCAAACATGAACACATGGAATAGGGATATATCATTTTCAAATGAGATGAACTATTTCAGCGCAGTTTATTTTAATGGCAATAATATTAATCCTTCAGGCTATGGTACATATGCAATAATGTCAAAACCTGGAACGACGCCACTTGCAAAGCCAATAAACAGTACATTTGCATTTTTTTCTGCAAACAACACAACCGAAATAGCTATACCGTTTTCACAGATGTTCCAGCACGGTTTTAACGGCAATTTAAGCTTTGATATATCAGCATTCGTGGTTGGCGGCAGCGGTCCGTGGGTTGGCTCAGGAATACCTTACTATCAAAAGGGAATTTACAATGACGGAAGCCAGGCGAGCTTTTTAATAAATGATACAATACAAATAAGTATACCAAATATACATGTAAGTCCATTGCCATCATATGTTGATTATCCGTCATACCTATTGATGAGCAACTGGGAAAACAATGATTTCTGGGTTGCAACTGGAATACCTGATGGTTACCTTGGAAATTACTCATATGTGCATCTGTCAATGCAGACAATTAACATAGAGAATAAAATCATACCAGTAAAGGCTTATTTTGATATCTATGGCCACAGCATGACCTCAAGATTAACAATGAATAATACAATAAAGGTAAATACAAACAATTCTGAATTTGAATTAATAGATCCACCTTATATGAACCAGACGGATGTAGTTCAAAGGTCAAAATCAACAATTTATAGCTATATATCAATGCCTTATATTAAATACAATGCCTCAGGAAATCAAATAAATATTAATAAATACAATATTACATTGTTCTTTGTTAATTCTTCATATAATATATATAAAAGCAATGGCATGCTAAATATAAGCATAACATCAAGGCCTGGAACAAGCATAATTGCATTCAGCACAAACTCAACATACATGAATCTTAGCTACATAAAAAATGTCAATTATATAAATGTCAGGAAATGGCTTTCAAAGTCCAGTATATCTCTTTCTGGCAAATATTTAATTGAATACAATATGTCACAGCTACTTGTTAAGGATGACCAGAATCCATTTACCGGTGAGATAGTTGCATCACCATCACCAGTTTATTTCTATAACTGGGTTAGAGATGCATCCTTCTCGGCAATAAGCCTTCAAGATTCCGGTCATATAAGATCGGCAATGAAATACTGGAATTTCATGGCAAGCGTTCAGGGCATTGATACATACAATGGTACATGGCAGACCAGGTTTAATTTCTGGAATGGTAATGTTGCCGGTTTTGTGTACCCGGAATTCGACAGCATAGGCCTATTCGAAATCGGTATATACAATCTATTCCAGGTAACACACAATGTCTCAGTCATACAGAAATTCATGCCAAACATACTTGCATCGCTTAAATTCCAGGAGAATTCAATAAAAAAATATGGATTTATAGAGGAAGATCACAGCATATGGGAGATGGAGTATGGCTACTGGTTCTGGACACAGGCAATAAACTACCTTGGCATTAAGGACATGTCAAAGATACCAATGATTCAAAATCCAAATGGTGTTCCGGTTCCTCCAGGCCCTGTTCCACCAGGAAACATGAACATTGCCATGATGGCACATGAATTAAAATCGAATATAATGAAATACTTCTACATGGACGGTGTATTTGCACAGTATCTT
>JAKAYN010000039.1 GCA_021826785.1 Thermoplasmata archaeon
ACTATTGTCATCACAAATGTATATGCAAAGACAACACCGGCCGCAAGTGCCTGGATACCGAGCTGATAGAAGTTACCGTAAAGTGCGCCTTTGAGTCCAGGATCAATGTACTGCGTTATAAATGGGTCTGCAAATACACCGGTTAAAATACCGCCAACTATACCTGCAACTGCATGTGATGAAAAGACACCAAGCGCATCATCTATTTTAAAATGCGGCTCTATTTTATACAATGCAATCCATGGTACAATGCCTGTTGCAATGCCTATTGCAATTGCACCGTATGTGTTAACATATCCTGCAGCAGGTGTTATTCCGACAAGACCTGCTATTGCGCCAACAGAAGCGCCTATCAGTGATGCTTTTTTAAAGAACTTCATGTCCATGAGCATCCATGTTATCATACTGACAGCCGTTGCAACGTTTGTATTTATTATTGCTATTGCAGCGTCTATGCCACTGCCATAGGGATCGCCGCCGTTGAATCCATCCCATCCAAGCCATATAAGCCCAAGTCCAAGCATTACAAGGCCAAGATTATTTGCCTTTAAGTTCATATCCTCTTTTATTCTTGGGCCTATGGCGAGAGCGGCTGCAAGTGCGCCAACGCCAGCATCAAGATGTATAACATAACCGCCTGAAAAGTCAACTGCACCGAGCTGGTTCAGCCAGCCACCAGCGAATAACCAGTATGCAACAGGGCTGTAAACCAAAAAAGACCATACAGGCACAAAGATCATCCAGGCCTTAAAGTTCATCCTTTCAAGAATTCCACCCATTAAGAGCACGGGAGTTATCGCCGCGAAGACGAACTGAAAGAATATTAATGTTGAATTTGGTATGCTAAGCGAAACCTTTTCAGGGCCAACAATGGCCTGGCCAGCTATAAATGAGGCTGAGCCAACAGGAAAAGGCATTGAGAATATATAATATCCGTCTATATTCAAAAGCGGAACGGTGCCAAAACCAAAACTGTAACCGGCAATAACCCAGACAACAAGCACGGCTGAAAATGCATATAATGCCATCATCATTGCATTTACCATGTATTTTCTCTTGGTCATGCCTGCATAGTAAAGTGCAAGTCCTGGTATGCTCTGAAGACCAACAAGTGTTGCAGCTGTAAGCATCCACGCATTGTTTCCAGTATTCAACCACGAAAGATCAACCGACATTAGTAAATTAAATTCATTATTCGTAATATAGTTTATTTATAAAAATCCGGAAAAATGTCAAATAAAAGTATAAATTTTTTTAATGCATCTAATGCAATCCTGATATAATTGTAAAGCGGTTTTTTAATCTATTTATATATTTTGTGTTAAAATGCTCATCATAGATTTTAACATGCACGGATATCTCATTTAATTCATCATCGTTAAGATAACGGTACTCAATTTTTATGTTATCTTCATTTTTTATATAATTCTTTATATTTATATTTTTATCGAATTTTTTTAGATTTTTCAATGCAGTTAAAAGCCTTTTATTATCATTTTTTATTCCTATGTTTTCTTTATTCACCCTGCCATTTATGTATATTTTTCCTGAGAGCATCCCGGCCCCTATGAACCTTCCTGTATTTTTGTTATTTCCAAGGACTATGATTCTGCCACCAGCCATGTACTCACCAAGATAATCGCCAAAGGTTTTTCCTATGATTATATAAGGTACATTACCGTATGACCTCATCTGTATACCTGTTCTGCTCTGCGTGCTATCCTTTATGTATATTGCACCACCACTCATTGCCTGCCCAAGGGTGTCTCCTGCGCTTCCATGTATGAATACATTCCCGGATGACATCGCATCACAGCAGTCATCAAGGACGTTTCCAAAGACCTCTATATTATTTTTATCATTGAGATTTGCAAGGCAGTTTCCGGGGTTTCCGTATATTTTTATGTTTAAATTTCTCAGGCCCATACCTATGTATTTATGGCCATGCACGTTTATTATGCTGATATTGTTTTTGTTTATTTTCATTATTTCGCTGTTGATCTTATTATATTCTATATTCTCGGCGTCTATATCATAGATACCTGTATATGAAAGGTTTATATTTTTATCAAAGCCTGATATAATGCCATTTTTCATGGATGCTATAAAGTATGAACCTGATTTTAACGGCCATATCATTGCATTTCTTGATATCTCTGTTATCTGGCTTATCTCACTTGCAACGTAGTAATAATTATCATCCTCGCCAACGTATATGGGCCTGAATTTATGCCTGTCAACCATTGCTATTAGATAAAGGTCACTGCCAGAATCGTAGCCTATAGCCATGCTGTATGGTCCGTCAAGCATTGCATTTTTATAATACCTTTTTAAATCATCCGAAACATCACCAGATAATATTTTTACAGTCTTTAAAACATCATTTTTACGAACAAGATCATTAAAAAGGTACGCAACAGCCTCACTGTCTGTGCCAACAAGGCTTTTTATTCCAAGTGATTCTATGTATCTTGCATTTGACCCGAAGGAGCTTATATCACCGTTGTGAACGATGGCAACATTAAACGATGAAAACGGATGTGACCAGAACGGCAGCTCACCGGGTGAATTCGTTGGATGCCTGGTATGTGCAAGCCACATATCTGCGCTTAATTTATCTATATCATATAATTTTGCAACATCCTCTGGATAGCCTATGCCTTTCATGACATTTAATTTCCCATAGCTGTATATTCTTGAATCAGGCCATATTTTATTGTTTATCCTTTCAAGCAGCATCATATTATTATTAATTGATACATGGTAGCAGCGGTCCGTTACACCATTCAAATTAATTCTATCTGACTCAAGGACATTAAAACCGAATCTTTCTAGATCTTCTTTTATATCGTAATCGCTGAATGCCCTTATGTAATAATTATTTGAATCGAAATTAAACATGGCATATCCTGCACCGCGGTCACTGCCCCTGTGTTTAACCTCTGATATTCCTGATACAACATATTTTCCAGGTATTTTCTTTGATTTATTCTTTCTTAGCATTGCAAAGATGCCGCAGCCTGATGGTATGTATCTCATGGTGAACCAGCCTCCTTTACGTTTAAATTATACGGCAGTGAGTAATACAAAGATACCTTTCTGAGTATTTCATGGTTTCCTGTAAGTGAGTTTTGCATATTGTACATGCCCATGGCACCTGATATTAAAAGCAATTCCTTTTTTATGGCATTTATAAAGTTTAGGGCTTTTAAATAATTTGGATCGTTTGTTGATTTCAAAAATATATTATAATTTAATATAACAGCATCTGCACCTATGGCTATGAGTTTTGCTATGTCACCGGAGTTAAGAAAATTATCTCCAAGATTAAATATTACATCGTAATCATTTCTTTTCCTTATTTTCCTTAGATAATTATCGATCTCAATTAACCTGCTCTCGCTGTTTATTATATAACCTGAGAAACCCTTCAATAAAGGTTTTTCAGTGTATATTGATGAACCATATATGTAAACATCATCAATGTACCTTATTGTTATGTCTTCATATTCATTCTTTGTCTCATTGTCTATTATGGCTATGCCAGCTGCCTGTGCTGCAAATCTCAGCATCATCTTTATGTTTCCAGGTGCATTTCTTATATCAATTATTAAAGGCATCTCAATTGACATATTATGAAGCTTAAATGATATATCTATCTCCTCACGGTAAGGATCTATCGGTGGTCTTGTTACCTGTGCACCATCAAGCCTTAGAAAGTCTATTATTCTTCTAGGTTCTTTAATTTCCGGTGGAGCATCACTTCCCATGCTTGTTATGTATGCTTTTCCCGTGTTTGATAAATGATTAAGATAATCATAATCATAATCTATTTTTCCATATTCCGGCATTATTTCATTTTTAGCCCCATTTATTGAAAGTATTTCAAGATCATCAGCAGATAAACCCCTGGAATATAAAAGATCTGTTCTGCCTGTAAGATCTTTAATAGAATTTAGGTTCAGCCTTTTTATCATTATTGAAAGCTCTTTTGTAAAACCATTGATAAATCTTGTTAGATTTTCAATGCCATATGATTTATCAAATATTCTTTTGTTATCTATCTTGCTTGTCAATGCGACCGGGCAGAAGCCAAGGTTGCATTTTTTTACCATGATACAGCCCATGGATATAAGAACTGCAGTGCCCATGCTTATTATGTCAGCACCAAGTGCCATGAGCTTTGCAGCATCTGTTGAATTCGATACACGGCCTGCGGCTATTATCTTAAAGTTCTTTCTTGTGCCCTCATTTAAAAGCATTTTGTGTGCAGACGCAACTGCAAGCTCAACAGGTATGCCAAAGTTGTTTCTTATAACAAGCGGTGTTGCACCTGTGCCGGCACCATGGCCATCTATTATTATGCCATCGCCGCCAGATCTTGCTATGCCTGCTGCTATGTAGGGCACATAGTTTGTTGCCGCTACCTTAACAAAAACTGGTTTTCCTGTCATGATCTTTAATGATTCTATTCTCTGCGCTATATCTTCTATTGAATAAATATCATGATGCGGTGCCGGTGATATTGCATCAAGGCCTTCAGGTATCTTTCTGGCCATGGATATTGGCGATGTTACCTTTACACCCGGAAGATGGCCACCAATGCCTGGTTTTGCACCCTGACCTATCTTTATTACTATTGCAGATCCCATGTTTATTGTATCAATAGTGACACCGAATCTTGCAGATGCCCACTGAACAAAGATCCTTTTTTTGTCATATAATTCTGGAAGAAGACCGCCTTCACCCGTTCCAGCCATGGTTCTTGTTTTTTCCGCTGCCTCGGCTATGGCAATGTTCGGATTGCCACTTAATGCACCGTATGACATATCACCAAGATATACCGGACTATCCATTTTTAATCCTGCAAGCTCTGTTTCTGTGCTTGCGTAATCATCATCAATGGTTTTATCATTAATATTAAAGGAAATTCTGTCAAGTATCCTGTTCCCAAAATCATCTATAAATATATCCTGTGGCTCTCCTGTCATTGATAATCTTCTTATGTAATCTATTTTTTTTAAATCCCAAAATTCTGGTTTTTTCTGTTTTGGTACAGGTACAAAATTTTTATTACCCATTGTAAGATATAATCTATCATACTATTTATAAATTTACAAATTTTGTGTTTATATTACTGTGAATAAATAAGTATTAATTACGAAAATAGTACAAAAAGTATGTAAATAGTAATATACCATTAATAATTAAACCATCATGAATGCCATTGAAAAGATCCTTGCCATTCATTCAAAAAAGGATAAGGTTTCCCCAGGTGATATAGTTGAGGTAAATGTTGACATGGCAATAATTTTAGACATAATAGCGCTTCACAATGAATTCATAAACAATCCACCGGTAAAACCATTCGATCCAAATAAGATAGCAATAGTCTTTGATCATTATGTGCCGGCACCAAACATTGATATAGCAAATAGGGTCGATAAGATAAGAAAGCTTGCAAAGCTATGGAAAATAAAGAATTTTTTTGATTATTACGGTGGTATATCACACGTGCTTGCAGGTGAAAAGAAATGGCTTTTACCTGGCAGCATAATAGCAAACACGGATTCGCATACTGTAAATACAGGCGCCTACAACAGTCTGGGTCGCGGCCTTGGCACACCTGAAATGATGAGCGTTATAGCGACAGGCAAAACATGGTTCATCGTTGGCGAAACGATAAACGTTTCATTTAAGAATAATCTAAAACAAAACGTCAGCGCCAAAGATGTTTTCTTTTACATGGCAAAAATCATAGGAAGCATACCAAATAAAAACATTGAGTTCTCAGGAAACATAAAATCATTAACAATAGATGACAGGGCATCAATATCAACCATGTGTGCAGAGATGAACGTTGAATTTGCACTATTTCCAAACGATGATGTTCTTAGAAAATACATGTCAAATAATTATTTATACAAAGTTGAATCAGACGGTGATTATACTGATTCATATGAAATAGATCTAAGTGATGTTAAAAGCATGGTTGCAAGACCAGGCAAGATCATTGGAAACATAGTAAATGCATCTGATGAGAGATCAGAGATAACACAGGCTGTTATCGGTTCATGTGCAAACGGCAGGCTTTCTGATATCCGGGACGCCGCAAGGATATTAAAAAATAAACATGTAAATAAAAATGTGAGATTAATAGTAACACCCGCATCCATTGATATATATAAAAAGGCCCTGGAGCTTGGATACATAAATGATATAATAGATGCTGGAGGCATAGTAACAAATCCGACATGCGGTGCGTGCCTTGGTGGCCATATGGGCATTGCATCTGAAAATGATGTTATAATAAGCTCAACCACAAGAAATTTCCAGGGAAGGA
>JAKAYN010000040.1:0-1777 GCA_021826785.1 Thermoplasmata archaeon
CCGATCTCGCAACCAGCGCTGATCCGCCTTTTATGTTATCAGAAAATGCAAAGGTTCCATTAAATGATGGCGTTATTATGCCAATTGTGTTTGGCCCAAGAAATCTTATACCAGCCTTGGATGCCATATTTTTTATCTTTTCCTCAAGATCTGCGCCATGCTGATCTGTTTCCTTGAAGCCTGATGTTATTATAATGGCTGAGCCTGTTCCTGAATCTATAGCATCCTGCATAACTGATGGTACAGAATCCCTTGGAACAGCTATTATTGCAAGATCCACCTTCTGGTTTATCTCAGAAATGCTTTTATAAGATTTATAACCCTCAACAATATCCGCCTTATTGTTAACTGGAAATATCTTTCCAGGGAACGTTGATATAATATTTCTTAAAATGATGTTTCCTATCTTCTCCTTGTTTGTCGATGCGCCAACGATTGCTATACTTTCTGGTTTAAATAGGCTATCAAGCATTTTTTTATATCCATTATAAAAATTTAAATCTTTGTAATGCATAAAAAAATTTAAAATATAAATTTGGAATAAGGTAATAAAGCTCCGTGGTGTAGTGGACAAGCATTTCGGACTTTGGATCCGACGACGGCAGTTCGAATCTGCCCGGAGCTATATGATAAGAATAAAGGGATCTGAAAACAAAACAATAGAACTAAGGGAAGAACTTACAATAAGGGACATTATAAAAAATTATAAAATAGATGCTGAACGTTATGCAATTATATTAAACGGCACTCCTGCAACAGAGGATGAAAATGTAAAACCTGAGGATGATTTGCTCTTTCTTGAGGTATTTTCTGGTGGATAAAAAAAATATTTTTATTTTTTATTTGCATTGCAGCTAAAGTCTGAGAAACATGTTTTTCCAAGGCTTTTTAGTATTGAAAAGACGATTCCAAGACCCCTCTGTGTATCCTCATCTTTCATTGCATGGAGTGTTCCCATCATGCCGCCGACGGGCGTTACGGTCTCTGTTTTTATTGCATTTTCAATGGCCTTGATGAAGTTCACATAATGGGGCGCAACGCTAAGATCCAGTGTTCCGAGCGCATTAAGTATTGTTTTATAGTTCATAATGAAGTTCATTGTAAAGTCATTTGAGAGCAGACCCATTATTGTTCCAAGCGCCTCATCATCGTTTAATACACCCATTATAGGATCAAGTATGCCTTTATTGTGCAGTGTACCAAGTATCTCTAAAAGATTTGACAGCGCATTTATGTTCTTCTTCTCTGAGATAATTGACAGCATCGATAGCAGTGAGTCCTTTTTTGTAAACAGCATTAAAACCTCATCGCTTGTTAGCAGGCCCATTATCATCTTTAATGTTTCCTCGTCGTCAAGTATACCTGCAATTACATCAAGGAAACCCATCTTGTCCAGTTTTTTAACTACTTCCATGAGCCTGTTGACACTGTTCATTGTGTCAGGTGTCAACAGCTTCTCTATTGCCTCATCCTCTGTCATCATTTCACATCACCAGCTTGCGAGATATTTGTCCAATGCCATATCTCCATTCGTCCACATAAAGTATTTGGTAAACAACTCCTTCTTCATGTGGTTTGTTGGTGATGGTACTGCCAGTCCCTTTGTACCGCCGTAGAACGTTGTATCATTTACGGCTATTGCAAATCCCTCCAGTGGGTTATCTGCTATGCAAACGACCTCAGGATGATACTCCTCAACCTTTGTTGGAACACCAAGCCTGTTTGCAAGATCCTGCATGGCTATTCTTGATGTCTGAACTGCCAGGTATCCTAGCTT
>JAKAYN010000040.1:1787-6303 GCA_021826785.1 Thermoplasmata archaeon
CTGGTTTGCATCACCGCATGCATATATGTTATCATATTTTATTGATTTCATATGTGCATCTGTTGGTATGAAACCACCATCATCGAAGAGATCCGGTGTTGAGTTTGTAACAGCATCGTTATGCTCATATGGTGGTAATATTATTGCTATATCAGCCTTTATCGTCTTTCCGTCCTCGCTTACTATTTCGTCCTTTCTTACCTCTGCCAGCTTGAAGTTCCAGACCATGTCAAATCCCTGGCTTGAATACAGTGATTTAACAACGCCTCTGGATTCCTTTGATATATCTGTTAATATTTCCTCACCAGGTGAGAATATTGTTATGTGTGTTTTGTCGAGTATACCCCTCTTTTTAAGGTATGCCGGTATCATTAATGACATTTCAAAGACCGGACCCTCACATGCTGAGTCTGCAGGTGCAGCCCAGTTCTTTGGGTATGTGCCCCTTGGTGTCAGTGTTCCCTGGTAGAATACTCCTGAACCTATGGCAATGTTGCCACCCTGGAATTTTTCAAGCTTCTCGTGAAGTGCCGTTGCATAGTCAGGCTCACAGACGCTGTTACCGTACTCATGCCATCCCTTTATATGCTCTATACCAAGCTTTGCGCCAAATCCAACGACGAGATAATCGTAATCCTCTGTCTGCTTATGTCCTGATGGATCGTCATATTCAACTTTATTCTTCTTTGCATCTATCTTTGTTACCGTTCCCTGCTTGAATTTTATGCCCTTGGCAGGTAATGCGGTTCCAAGATCAACAAGTAAATCCTCTGCCTTAAAAACGCCTATTGATACATGTGGCATTCCAGGTCTAAATGCCGCATATGGCGTGTTGTTGATCAATGTTACATCAATTTTATCTCCTAGAAGCCTCTTTGCCGTGTATGCTGCTGTTAATCCAGCAAATCTTCCACCTAATACAAGTAGCTTTGTCATGTTTATCTGTTATATTTATGCATTAATTGTATATTAAATTTTTCATGTTTTTTGATTTTTTTATTACTACATCAATCAAAATGCAACTAATATGAGGATTATTCACAAAAAATTCATAAATTCTATTTTTCTTTACATTTAATAATAAAATATAATATCATTTAATAAAATAATTAGTAATTATATTTTTGTTTTAAGTTACTTATTATTTAACTTTGGTCAAAGAAATAATAAAAACATAAAATTATTATTAATGATATTTAAATATTGTTATTCTATCAATTTATTCCAATATTTTAAATAATTAAAATTTTTTTCATAATATATTAAATACGTGTATTAATTCAACTTCTCTTATATTTAATTCCATATAAATGATAATAGAATAAAAAATTCAATATTTATGATATAATCATCATATTGATTATTGCCATTTAGATTAATTTATTTATTTCTGTTGGATATATATTTATGGTACTTTACGCCGAGGATATAATGCAGAAGGACAATAAGGTCTATGACCCTAGGACAGATTGCCTGACAGCATCAAAGATAATGGCAAGTGAGAGGCATGGTTATATCATAGCAGGTAATGATGGAAAGCCGGTAGGCATTATAACAGAGTGGGATTTAATAAACAAGGTGCTTGCCAAGGGCATAAATCCAGAGGATGTAAAATTAGGCGATATAATGAGTGAGAATTTGATCTCCGTTTCCGCAAAAACACCAATGGACAAGATAGCAGACATCATGGCAAGCAACGGCATAAGACGTTTGCTTGTCATAGAAAACGGCAAATTTGTTGGTGTTATAACATCCAGGGATATACTCAGATTCTTCCATGATTATGTTAAAGACGTTGTTGACATAGCATCAAAGTTCGGCATAAGATGAGATCTTATATTTAATTATTAAAATTAATTAATAAATTTTATATTGCACTTACAATAACAAATTATGAACGGAAAGAAAATATTAATAACAGGTGGTGCCGGCTTTATAGGATCGAACATGGTTGAGGCGCTTTTAAATGATAACGATATAACGGTAATAGATTTTACAGATGATGTTAAATATATAAAAGGATTCCTTGAAGATAAGAACTTCCATTTTATTAATGAGGATCTACTAAAATATGAAATAAAGGAACATTTTGATATTATAATACATCTTGCCGCAAACTCCGATGTAAGATCTGGATCAGAAAACCCAATGCTTGATTTCAGTGAAAACGTTGTTTTAACACAGAATATACTGGAATACATGAGAAAATATGATGTTAATGATATGATATTTTCGTCATCGTCAACGGTTTTTGGTGAGGCGCCCATTATGCCAACACCTGAGTCATACGGACCGTGCATGCCAATATCATCTTACGGTGCATCAAAGCTTGCAAATGAGGCTTTTATCTCTGCATATTCACACTACTATGGCATTAAGGCCTCTATATTTAGATTTGCCAATATTGTTGGCAAAAACTCAACGCATGGAGTTATTCATGATTTTATTATAAAACTAAAAAGAAATCCGAAGGAACTTGAGATACTTGGCGATGGTACACAGAGAAAATCATACATGCATGTTTCAGACTGCATAAATGCAATGATTACAATACATGAAAAAATTAAGAAAACCGATATTATAAACCTTGGAAATCATGGAACAACTTCTGTAAAAACAATAGCCGACTATGTTACATCGGCCATGGGCCTTAAAAATGTTAAATACAATTACACAGGTGGTTTCAATGGCCGTGGCTGGAAGGGAGACATAAAGTATGCCGAGCTATCGATAGATAAGATGGAATCATTGGGATACAAAAACAAGTACAACAGCGATGAGAGCGTTAAACTGGCCGTATCGGAGATATTAAATCAATATTAAAACTTTAAATTTAAATTTATAATACCTCTGCAATGACTGAAAGAATCCTTGTTAATTGCGCATTACCATATGCAAACGGCTCATTGCACCTTGGCCATATTGCAGGTGCATATCTTGCAGCAGATATATTTGTTAGATTTAACAGATTAATTGGAAATGAAGTATTATTTGTTTCCGGCAGTGATGAGTATGGGACACCGATAACGATAACCGCAGAGAAAAATAAAACATCACCGCAAAATATAGCCGACATTTATCATAAGGAACATGATGAAACATTTAAAAATCTCGATATAATTTTTGATATATTCACAAGAACCACAGATCCTGAACATGTAAAGGACGTTGATGAGTTCTTTATAAATCTTTTAAATAAAAATTATCTTGAAAAAAGGTACATGGTATCTCCATACTGTCAATCAACCGGCAAATTCATGCCAGACCGCTATATACACGGTACATGCCCTTACTGCGGTTTCAACGATGCGCGTGGTGATCAGTGTGATGAGTGTGGAAGAACTTTGGATCCAATAGAACTTATAAACCCAAGGTGTGCATCGACCGACGAGGAGCCATTATTTGTTGCAACAGAGCACTTCTTTTTAAGATTAGATCTTTTATCAAATGAACTTATTAATTATCTTAACACAAGGGAAAACTGGAAGCCAAACGTAATAAATTTCACAAGGTCAATTATAAACGAGGGTTTAAGGCCAAGGCCGATAACAAGGGATATTGACTGGGGCGTGCCGATACCATTAAGTGGCTTTGAGAATAAGAGGATATATGTATGGTTTGAGGCACTTATTGGCTATATAACAGGCGCAAGGCTTTATTCAAAGAGTATAAATGATCCTGATTACTGGAAGAAATTCTGGCTTGATAAAAATGTTAAGTCATATTATTTTATAGGAAAGGATAACATACCTTTTCATACAATTATATGGCCGGCAATGTTAATAGCCCATGGTGATTATAACATTCCATACAATGTTCCTGCAAATGAGTATCTAAGATTTGAGGGCGCACAGTTTTCAAAGAGCCGCGGCATAGGTTACACCGTAAATGAGGCACTTTCAGTTGTTAATAAGAACTATTTAAGATATTACATGGCATCAATAATGCCAGAAACAGGTGATTCAAGCTTTTCAATGGCCGAGCTTGTAAGCAGGGTCAACGGCGAGTTAATAGATAAATATGGTAATTTTATATATCGTGTTATAGGCTTTATATCAAACAAAAACATAGATGTAAAAAAATGTGAGCCAGACAAAATAATAAATGATTTTAAGAATATGTTTGATATTTACTCAGAATCAATAAAAAGTATAAAAATAAAGAATGGCCTGCAAATATGGCTCGAGGCCGTCACACTTGCAAACAACTATTTTAACAGCTCAGCACCATGGAATATAAATGATGATTCTAGACTAAACCAGGTGCTTTTTACATCGCTTAAAATATCGATGTATTTAACTGCAATGCTTTACCCATATGTTCCATCGGCAGCTATTGATATATTCGCATCCCTTGGCTTCAATTTTAGCAACAGCTTGAATGATATATTAAACTTCAATGATTTTAAACCTGTAAAGGGCGAGCCACCGTTTAAAAAGATTGAGCTTGATGAGGGCAGGATTAATATAAAGATAGTTTTAGGCACTGTAAAATCTGTAAATGATCACCCTGATGC
>JAKAYN010000041.1 GCA_021826785.1 Thermoplasmata archaeon
TCACATCACCGTTAAACCTTACAATTTATTAAGGCCAGGGGCATATCCCGTTGAGGATATCGAAAAGATATTTGGAAGCATTAATGTCAGCCCTGTGGCAAAAGGTTACAAGGAGGCCACAGTTGCCTTAACCCCGGGAATGAAGTACAGGCATTATGCACCGTCAAAGAAACTTTTGCTCATAGAAAACATAAATGATTTCAGAAGTTTTGTAGCATCTGAATCATCAAAAGACTTTCTTGCACTTTGCTCTAAAGATAATGCAAAATACGTAAAATACGATAAAATTATTCTTGGCTCTGATGTATACGAGGCTGCACATAACCTTTTCTACGATTTTAGATTATTGGATAAAAGTGATAAAGAATACGGCGTTATACATGGTTTTCCAGAAAATGGCATAGGCTTTGGCCTTATGAACAGAATAAGAAAAGCATCATGGAAGATCATAAAAGACGGTGAACCTATTGAGATTTAAATAAATATTTATAAAATGCTTTAATTGTATGCCATGTCTGAGGTTAAAATCAACTGGGATGTTGTTTTAAAGCCAGAAATAGATTATCTATCAGGTCTTTACAATGATATAGACATTAAAAGTGAGTTTCTGCCAATAATAGAAATGCTTAATAGAAACATTATAAAATCAAGGATAATAGTCAATGGCAATAAACTGATATGCTATGCATATGTTATGGAATCTCAAACACTTATGGATACAGTATATGCCGATGCTGGTTTCATTGATAAAAATGATATAAATGATATTCGATTAAATTATCTATTTAACTGGATAGATAACGTTGCTGGCAAGAGAAAGATACTCATGAACAGAATATACAACTCAAATGATCTTCTTGAAGATTATTTAATAAAACATGGATATAAAAAGGCTGTAAGGTACAGATATGGATTGGATCTTAATTCTATAAATTTTAGTTGCAAAAACATATTTTCGTCAATAGAAAATCTTGATTATAACCTTTTCTCTGATGAAGAATACAATGCATATAAAGATGGCCCAGATAAATTTCTATTTTCAGAAGTTCCTGAATTCAGGCATGCAGCAACCATCCAACTTTTTAATGGTAAATACGGTGAAATCATAAAAAATGCATCATTTTTAAAGATGAACAATGGTATAGATGGCGCGGTTATAGCATCAAAAAAGGACGATAATACCGCAATTATAGATACAATATTCGTAAAATCCGGTTTAAGGTCAAATGGCCTGGGCAGAAATCTAATGGAATGCTCAATAATGGCCTTAAAATCACTCAATTATCATATAATAAAACTTTACGTAAACTCTGAAAACAAACCGGCATTAAATCTATACAAATCACTTGGCTTTGTCAAGGATGATTATCCAGATGATATAATATATTACAAAATACATTAATTTATTATTCATTATAGTATAATAATTACATTTTTACTGACCTTCGAATATTGAGTTTATATAAATTAGCTTTCAAAGTTACACAACTTTTTTAATCTATTAAGAAATGTTAATATTACCATGATTCGGTCAAGGCTGAGGAAAAACTCTGTTGGTGTGCTTCAGGGTACATTTCAGTCCCTGGGGCAGGTGGCTCCTGCAGCGGATATAGCAATTCTTCTTGTTGCATCATTTTCGATTGCAGGTGCGCAGACAATACTTGCTGTTATATTTGGATGGCTAATTTATGCATTGTGGATGATAACACCTTATCAGCTTTCAAAGTTTAAGTCAAATGCTGGAAGCTATTACGCATATGCGGCATCCGCAACAAAAAATGGAATACTTGGAACACCAACCGCACTTAGCTTCCTTTACTATGATATAACCGGCGCGGCATTTGGTATACTTGGATTATCAAGCTTTATATTTTTAATATCACCATCTATAACCCATCTTAGCTATATATGGATACTGTTCGCGGCAATCTTTACAGCATACATTATAATAATAACATACCTTGGCATAAGGCCATCGTTGAATTATACTGCCATAACTGGCCTTGCAGAGATTCTTTTCCTGTTAATAGCCGCAATAATTATAATCATTAGGGTTGGACCTGGAAACAGCGCAATTCCATTTGATGTATCAGGAAAGTACAGCGTTGGCTTTGCATCAATAATGTTTGCATCAGTCTTTTCTATACTGGATTTCACAGGCAGTGGTGTTGTGACAACAATATCCGAGGAGATAACAAAGCCAAAGCAGAACATTGGTAAATCAATTGTTTTTGCAATGATAATGACTGCTATTGCATTAATACCTGCAACATATGCCCTGACCGTTGGCTGGGGTGTCGGCCATATAGCAAGCTTTGCATCAACAAGCGATGCAGGTCTTTTGGTCTTTTCGAAGTATCTTGGGCCTGTGGGTTTGGTTCTTTTGATTATATTTACAATAAACAGCTATGTATCAAACGGTGTTTCAAAGGCTACTGCGGTAAGCAGGTGGTGGTACTCAGCTGCTAGGGATAAGATAGTATTTCCAGAGTCAATAGGCAAGGTAAATCCAAAACACAGAACACCTGCAAACGCGGTTATAGCATGGGCATTAATATCATTTGTGCTTGATGTCTCGGTTGGTCTAATATTTGGGCCAGAAGACGCGGCCTTTGTTCTTGAGGCTGGAACAGGCATATCAATTATTGCTGTGCACATACTTGCAAACACATCATTAACATTATATGCTACACGTATAAATCAGTTTAATTTCTGGAAGCATGGGGTTGCGCCAACTGCTGCAACAATTGTTGGTATTATAGTTCTTTACTTCACCATTGATAGCATAATAAAAAGATGGATGTTAAATCCAACCGGTATAAATGATGCATATCTTGCATCATTCATAATAACAATAGTATGGATAGTCTTAGGTGGATTTGCATTTACATACCATTACTTCAGGAAGATGCCTCAGAGACTTGTAAATGCCGGGGAATTCGATATAGAGAGCGATACATATTAATTAATATAAATTATTTTCTCATAAACTATAATTTTTTATTCATATTATTTATAATCATTTGATGGTTACAGCCGATGATGTGGCGTCATATTTTCGCGAGAAGGCTTTTCAGTGGATAATTGCAGATGATAGTATAGAAAACCATGTAAAATCCCTCGGTCGTGATGGTCTATCAATGGAATTTGAATCCGATCCAAATTTTCATATAGTGTGTCAGTTTGTTGAGGAGTACAATAAACTAAGATTAAGATACACAATAAACAACGCGTTTCAAAGGAATGTAAATTTTATGTTTGGGATACCACTGGTTGGTGCCATGGATATAATAATCGGTGCCGTTGATGATGCATGCAGAAAGATGTATATAGCCTGCTCTGTTCTAAAGAGTGATGCTGGTCTATTAATCTCTGGTATTGTCATGGGTGTTGTAAAATCGATGAGTAACATTAGCAGGGAAGATGTATATATTATTAAAAAAACTCATACCAAAGTTAATTAAGTGAAATTTTATTTTAGACCATGCGCAGATTGATTTTGCTTAGTT
The DNA here is from genome assembly GCA_021826785.1 of Thermoplasmata archaeon. Classification (GTDB taxonomy): domain Archaea; phylum Thermoplasmatota; class Thermoplasmata; order Thermoplasmatales; family Thermoplasmataceae; genus Picrophilus. The sequence continues at coordinate 3,510 of JAKAYN010000041.1, forward strand.
ATGGCAGCCCTGAGAGCATAGAGGATCTTGGTGAATACCTATCGATGGTATTCTATGGAAACCCAGTGCCGGAAAAAGTTTACAATGAGAATAAAAAGAAGTATGAGCTTTACAATGGCAAATCACCATCAAATGATATACTTAAATGCATAGAAAACAAGCTTAAAAAAGCATTATCCGAGTATAACTTTGATGTAACCCAGGCTTATAAGCACTGGAAGCCTGGCATAGAAACCATTATCGAGGAATCAAAGGACTTTGAAGAGATACTCGCAATTCCGTTGTTTCCATTCAGCACAAACAACGTTAAGAATTCATATGAGAAACCATTTAATGGGGCTTTGAATAAATATGGCATAAGATCCAATGTAAAGTTTTTGAACGGTCTTGAAGATCAGGAGCTTTTATACTCTGCATGGATAGAGAAGATCTCTAGTCATATGTATAATAATTCCCCATTTTTGTTTGTAGCACACAGCCTGCCACTTTACAGCGATGAAAGCACCTACAAAAATTTAATAATAAACGCTGCAGAGAGATTGTCAAAAACCTTTCTAAAGGATGAATATTTCTATGGATTCTACAGCCAGGGCGAGCACGGAAAATGGCTATATCCATCAATATACGATTATATTTATAAATTAAAGGAATACAAAAGTGTAACTGTTATACCAATAGGCTTTATATACGAACATTTGGAAATACTGTACGATCTCGATGTTGAGTTTCGTGAAAAGCTTGAGTCATTAAATATATCGTACGACCGCGTTGAAACACCATCATGCAGTGATACGCTAGTAATGGCCATAAGAAATAAGATTCTATCAAACCTTTAAATAATTTTTATTGAAAAGGATATATACACATAAAAAATAACCAAGAATGAAATCGATAAACCTATTTTCATACAATTCAAGGGATTTTATAAAGGATATTGCAAAATCTGGCACAAAGAGTGATATAGAAATATATCACAGAAAGGATGATGACATATTTACAATAATAGAGCCATTAAGGTACCCTGATAAGATTTCATCACTTACAGATTCAATTTACCCCTCACAGGCAGCCATCATAAATGGAAATACAATAGATAAAAATCTTGGGGAGGTTCTTGTTGCCCTTCAACTTATGGGTAAAAAGCGTTTATTTATAATATCAAATGATGAAAATAATCAAAAAATATCGAATATATTAAAATCAACTGATTTTGATTATACACTGTTTAATGGCAGGCCGATGGAGCTTCTAAATGAATTAAGAAAATTAAGTTATAATTCCGGAGATAAAACATACGTTTTAATAGACCATTTTTTTAAGGTGCGCGGTGTCGGCACAGTTGCACTGGGCTTTGTTTTATCAGGTAAAATAGAGAAACACCAGAAATTAACAATCTCTGATATAGACCGTGAGGTAGAGATAAGATCAATACAGATGAATGATATTGATCAGGACTCTGCAGGCCCCGGCTCAAGAGTGGGCCTTGCGTTAAAAAACATAGAACCGGATGAAATGTCCAGGGGAATGATTCTATCTGATGAACCCTTTCAATATAAAGAAGATCTCAGTGGCGATATAATATATCATGATGCAGTTAAATCAAGGCTTTCAGAAAACAGCGAGGTCTTTGTATGCACAATGATGAGATACCAACGCGGTTTATTTAAAAATAATAAAATAATGCTTGAGAAACGCATTCCGGTAATAGAAGGCTCAGTGGCAATATCAAACAATAATTTTTTTCCAAGGGTATTTGCAAAAATTAATTTTTAAACTTTGATTTTAGCATTTCAGCACTGCCAATATCGTGCCTTACATAGAAATTGCCATGTATACTTTTTAATCCAGATTCACATTTACTGTAAGCCTCTTCTATCGTATCACCCTTGGATATCACTGCGAGCGATCTTGATCCAAGTGTTTCAACACTGTTCATTGTTCCTGAAACTGATGCATAGTATATATCTGCATCCTTCATTTCATCTATATTTAATTTAACGTTTATCGGATTATCAGGATATCCGGGCGGCACAACATATTTAAGAACAGTTGCATCTTTTGTATAATTAATTGACCTGCTAATATTTCCAGATGATATATCATAAAAGATATTGCCAAGATCGTCTTCGAGAATATAATTGACATTTATTGCCTCAGGATCACCAAATCTTGCATTTATCTCTATTACCTTTACATCATTTTTTGTCTCCATGAACTGGCCGTATATAATCCCTTTAAAGGGATTATTCTCAATCTTCATTGATTCAATAATCTTGTATAGTATGCTTTTTGCAATGTTTATTGTGCTATCCCTTAAAAATGGTAGTGTAAAGCTTTTATCTGAAATTGAACCCATGCCACCCGTATTTGGTCCCTTATCGCCCTCGTAGAGCCTTTTGTAATCCTGGACCACAGGCATAAATGATAGATGTTCTCCATCTGAAAATGCCTGCAGTGAAAACTCCTCACCAGACTCCTTTTTCTCTATTAAAACCTGGCCATCTTTTTCTATAATTTCACAGGCGTATTTTACAGCCCCATCTGTGTTTAAATGTATGCCCGTGACCTTGACACCCTTTCCACCTGTAAGGCCTACTGGCTTTACGGCGACATCACCTTTTGACAATATATAATTCTTTGCACTGTTTTTATCGCTAAATACCTTATTCTCAATA
>JAKAYN010000042.1 GCA_021826785.1 Thermoplasmata archaeon
AAGATGGGCTCTTTAAAAAATAGATTTATAAAATATAGATAAGTTTATTTCTTTCTATATGCTATTATTAATCCGATGACAATGGCCATTAAGGCTATTATTAGCAATGTGCTGTATCCACCCATGTAATTTATTATTGATTCAAAGTTAGGATGCTTTAGCTTGTTTACCTCTAACTGTAATGATGATATCTTTGATTCAAGCGATGATATTGTGTTCTTTTCCATGGTTATGTTATTTTTATAGTTAGATATTTCATTTTCAAGATTGTTTATTGTAACTGCGTTGCTGGCGTTTAATGCAATGTACCTTGTGAGATTTTCCTGTGCTGATTCAAGCTCGGCATATGTTGCGTTATACTTGCCTTCAAGAGTTATTAGATCCATCTTCATTATTGATAGATTGCTGTTTAACTCTGATATTTGCAATGTTAGGTTGCTGTTTATATTCTTTTCATATGATAACTTTGCCTGTAGCGATTTTACCTCTGAAATTGTGTTATTATATTCTTTAAGTAAATTGTCAAGCTCCGCCTGCAGCTTTATATTATTGTTATCAACATAGATTAAATGCGAGATTTTTGATGTTAAACCGGTATTTGTCGTTACAATGTAATTAACCATATAGTATCCATCAGGCATTTTTGCCGTGTTTATGGTTACAGATCCTGATAAACCAGCGTTACTATTTATTATATTGTATCCTCCGGCATATGTTATTTCAATTATTGATGATGATATTTTTTCATATGATGTTCCATTGTAATTGAATGTTATGTTTCCTGAAACCATGCCAGATGGGCCTGATAGATCTATTTTTGGCATCTGACCTGGGTTGAATATTATGTATGGATCTGACCACACTATTGGATTCTGTATGTCCTGTATTGAGAATACAAATCCAAAGAAGGAAAACTCAAATGACAGGTCATTGTATCCGTATGCAACCATTCTAAGATCCATGTTGCCAGTTGGTATTGTTAAATTAACAGGTATTATTCCGTTAAATACGCCACTTACAGGTATCTTTTTGTATACAGTTATATAGTAACCGTTAACAAATAATATTTCAGGTACATAATCATAGAACTCCGGTGCAAAAGTAACGTTTTTATATTCTCCCGGTGCACTGCCTATTGATATGTTAACGAAGTTTACATACTTCATATCGCTGAATTCAACGTTTCCGACAAGGTATTTTCCATCAATAACATGCAGATCAGGATAGAAGTTACCTGCCTGTGGCTCTATGTAAACTATGACCTTATTGCTTGTTAAATTGCCGTATGTTGCATATAATTCCTCAACCTGTGTATATAGAGGTCCATTGAATTCTGCAAGTGCAGAGTCTGTCCAGTAATTAAACATGCCGCGGCCGTCACTAAGGAATGTGCCTATCTGAACGCCTGGTGCATATGATGATACAGGCAATCCTGAACCCTCAGCTGAAAACTCACTGTTGTTCAATGATACCTCGTGAACAATAGCACCGCTTACCGGCATACCGTTTAATTCAACAATGCCTGTGGCACCAAAGTAATTGTAATATCCAGTCATTGTGTCTGTAAACATTGGAACCTCTGCTATTTTATATGATAAATCGCCGAGGGCATTTGTCACTCCAAGTGTTAAGTTGCCTGTTATCTTCTTAGAGGTAACTGCAAACTGTGAGAAGCTCCAGTACGAGCTCGAAGGTGTTGTTACATAGAAATAGCCATATTCTGATGCCGATGTTGATGGCGAGCTGTAATTATAAACCGGTGTGTAATTAAACATACCGTTTGAGTTGGTCGTTATCATTGTTATGTTACCGCCACCGTAGACTCCGTTATCCGCACCTCCGGAATATGCCTGAACATTATAGTAGCTACCGGCCTGGCCATCTGAAAGCACAATCTTAAACGTGTATGTTTTGCCTCCCTGTAAATAAGTGAATGGCTCTAAACCTGATGGTGTAACCATTAATACCTTGAATGGCTCATTCAATAATGAGTGGTCAATGTTTGGTATCTGGCCTATTAGTTCCAGGTCCATGACGTTTACTTTTATCATGCCAAGACCCTGCAGATAACTCCAGCCATGGCCTTCAGGGCCATCTATTGTGAATATCCACCATGGAACTACTGGATCTGAAGGCTCGTTTATTGATAGATTAAAGTAATACCAGTCAAAGCTGTTAACAGGTCCATAGTTAAAGCCCTTGCCTATGTTTTGCATGTCCCTGAATGGATTATTATAGAATGCTGATACATGTGCCTCGTATGCATTATGCGCTCCGTAAAGTATAGGATTAATATCCCCCATTGCCGCGGTGCCATATGCCATCTTTGCCTGTTCCTCTATTAATGCCCACTCACCGGCGCTTATTGGTGTTGCAAACGATGTGCCACCGTAGAATATGTTCCATACACCTGTATAAACAGACATGTTAAATGCAGCAGGACCAGATATAACAGGATCCATCCTTGCGCCTGAACTGTATGTGTCCAGGGCGTTCTGCCACCATGGCTGTGATAGCATTGCGGATTGACCATAACCACCGCCAACATAGCCTTTATATGTTCCACTGAGACCAAAACCGTATGACCAGTATGTAAAGCTTGCAACGCCAGTTGCTGGTGCAACCTGCATTTCTATATTGTACAATGTGCTTAATGCATAAACTCCGGTATCAGGAAACTCAACGCCATTGCTCTCAGCGGTTAGCTGGCCACCACCAACACTGGTTGAGCCGGTTGCTATTGCAGGTATTCCTGCACTTGTTGCACCATACATACATAGAGATGCATAAGAGCCATAATCGCCAGAGGCAAAGAAGTTTGTTACACCAACGGCGTTAAGCTCTGATAAAAGCGTATCCTCAACAGTTATGTACATTGGTGCGCCTTCCAGGGCTGTTGTTATCTCATCGGCCCCGTATGAATTGCTTGTTATTGTAACAGAGTCTGTCGCGTTGTTTCCGCTTGTTAGATTTTCAGCTATGTACTGGTATGCATAGTCAAAGGATGAGAAATCAGGATTTGGTACGGCAACAAGATCTATATGTGCATCAGGTGCCATTGCTGCTATGTACTCTATGTCCAGTGCTGTTTCAAGTGTCCATCCATAGATTTCCCCATCAAAGAGGTTTGCCCCAAGCAGGTTTATAACACTAAGCCTCGATGTTACCTGGTTGGAATTGTTCCAGACCTGTTTTCCAAATTCCTGCAGCCATGATAATGGAAGATCACCAACCTCTATGACTGCAACTGTTATTCCCTGGCCCATATCGGGTTCGCTGTCTATCGTTGTTTTTCCTGACCATAGATTTGATGCACCGGTTAAAACATGCATTGTGCTTGGGAACAGGAACTGGTATCCACCAGATGGATTCTCAGATGCGGCACTGGTTGGTGTTTCAGAATTTGGCGCCCATGTGTAATTCGCATATGTTATGTTCTGTATCTGTGAAAGTGTGTATGGATTATTATATGAACCATTTCCGCTTAAATTGGGCTGCACACCGGATTTTGGCGTCATGTTGAATGGCATTACAAGTGCAGGTGCGGCCATTGCACCACTTAAACCTGATATTCCGCTGACATACTGGGAAATATATTCAGGTAGGCTCAGATCACCTGTGTTCACATATATTAACGGTGAGAATGATTTATTCCCTATGATGCCGCTGTTGTTTCCAAATAATGGCAGCCACATACCTTTGCTTTTATATTCTATGGCAAATGCACCTATTTTTGTATTAAAAGCCTTATCAAAATCTGATATTTTACCTGATAGGCTCATTGTTAATCTTGCCGGGCTTTTGTAGACCTTTATGTTATAGTTTGAAAAATATGATGCTATCATATTATATGTTGACTGCGAAAGGCCGAACTCGTCACCTAATTGATATACGTTCATGTAATCCCTGTACAATGGCGATGATGGATTTGATATCTCATTCACATAATTACTTAACGATGCACTGCCCTTAAAGCTCAATGTTACAAGAACCGTTGCGTTTGGATTTAGCTTAGATGCCTCATTTATAAGTTTAAAGTTGCCAAAGGTCTTAACGTTCCCGGATATCACCGGCTTTTGCACTGTCACCATGGCATTATCAGTGCCAGGTGCTGTTTTAGCATGCCCAATGGGCGCCCCAACAAAAAATAGTGAGGCTATAAAGATAGCCACCATCGAGTATGCCAAAATCTTTTTATACGCATTTTTCATTATTTATTTCACCTCTATGGTGCCGGGATCTCTCTTGGTCGGGGCGGTCCCGGTTTTTAATGATTATAATATTTGCAATTATAATAATATGGTGTTTTTTTTCTTACTACGATATTAATTAAATTTAAGTACTTTTAATATTTATTTTATTTTGCAATTAAATGTTTTTCTAGAATAATTGTGACATAATATTTGTACATTATTATTAATAAGTAAAATAAGGCTTTTAAACAATGCTTATAAAATAAATCAATTTTTATTATTTCTAGAAATGCAGGAAAATATTATTTTTAAAAATAGTAAATTAAAAAAATTATTAATGAATTTTGTCATGGTTAATCTTATCCATTAAAAGCATCTTCTTCAATCTTATAAGATGCCTTCTAGAATAAACAATATTATACCTTTTTTTATCTCATTCGAAAGCTCTGCCAATGTATACTTTGATACATCTATATCGCTTAGATCTATAATTGCCTTAGGCGGTCTTCCCCTTTTTTTCGAATTTAAAAACGACTCAATACCATGTGACTCAAATGATCTTAGCCATGAGTAACCAGAGGATCTTGTTATACCTATAAGCTCTGATGCCCTTGATACACTATAACCACAGCTTATAAGTGATAAAAACTTAAGCTTTTTTAATATTTTTGAGCTGTGTTTATATTTTTTTATGTAGTAATCTATTTCATCCCTATTAATTAAAGTTTTTTTATACATTTTATATCACCGGCAAGTAAAACATTATATTATAATGGTCATTGGCATTAATAACATATATGATATATTAAATACATAGAATTATTAATTATAAAAAATACTTATAAAAAATTATAATCTTATCATTAAATAGAATATTATTTAGAATTGTTTATTATTGAATTTATTTTTTCTATGGCCTTATCTGTTGACGTGGCTCTTGCATTTTTTATAATTTTTATAAATGGTGATGCAATTGAACCAGAAATTTTTTTATTTGTTATAATATAAAATTTATTATTTATATTCACTATATTTCTTTCATCCGGCCTGTATTCAATATTATTACCCATGAGATTTTTCATTGCAGTTATTCCTGACCTCATTGCATTGTAAACAGTCATTGGAGTATCAAAGTATGCTGATGAGCCACATGCATAAACATCATCGTATTCTACTGATTTTAGGTATCTATCAACAATAATTGATGACCTTTTATTTTTTATATTTAATTTTGAGATTAAACTGTTGCCTGTCACACCACCTGCATATATTGCAAGATCGCATTCTATTTCACTGTTTTTTAATATGACCTTTTTATCTTTGTATTCATTTACTCTATCCTTTATTATTGAAACCCCAAGGTTTGTTAAAATTTTTTCTATATAGCCTCCTGCTTTCTCATTTCTTTCAATTATTTTTGGTGATATTAAAATAGATTTTTCCTTAAATATCCCAGCAAGTTCAACACCAAGATAGCCGCCACCTATTATGCATATCCTTTTTGCCTGTTTTGATATATCCCTAATTTTATACACACTATCAAGATTGTTAAAACTTAAAGTGCCAGGTATAATACTTTGTGACGAGCCTAGGGCAACAATAATTTTATCATATGAATAGGTTTTACCTTTAGTTTTTATTAACCTGTTTCCAAAATCTATATCCAAAACCTCATCTTTTATATCGACCTTTCTTTTTAGCAATGCATTTTCATCGTTGGATACTATATTAATTAACCTTGAATTTAACATTATTTCGTCAGATCTATCAATTATCATGGAATTCCTATTTGTTAACTTTGAGTATATACCTGATACCCCAGCACCAAGAATATATATCTTTTCCATAAAATGTTATGGAAAAACAATATTTATATTATATTAAAATTATTTGTTAATAACCTTTCTTAATGCATTGCTTATACCAGAACCGTACTGAGCAGCCTTTTTATTTTTAAGGTATATATCTTCAGGTAA
>JAKAYN010000043.1 GCA_021826785.1 Thermoplasmata archaeon
AACCGCGGTCATAGCACATGAATTCGCACATGTAAAATTAAGGCATAATTTAAAAACCTCAATAATAAACTTCGCAGTAATACTTTTTTTAATAAATGTAGCGCTTTATGGTTTTACATTAAATTCCATTTTTGGATTGATCCTTCCCGTGATTTCAATAATAATATATTTATTATTTACAACTTTTATATTGAATTACATAAAAAGAAGAAACGAGATACAGGCAGATCTTACCGCAATAAAATATGTAAATCCTGATTATCTAATAAGCGCACTTGAAAAGATTTCAAATTTGGAGATATTTACCAGAAGGATTAATGATATATATTTAGATCATCCGTCAATAGATAAAAGAATATCAATAATAAACAATTCAAGGAACTCATAAGCTTAATAACCCAAGATACAATAAAAGCTCATGCTTAACATTGTTATAGGAGATGCAGAGCTTGAAATTATACCAGAAGAGATGAGAAAGGACCCTGTGCTTAGAAGGATTGCAAATAAAAATAAAAAGGATATAAATTACATGCTTCTTGACTCAAATTACATGCACAGCATTATCGAAAAGTATTATCCTGGTAAATCAAACAGGTATGGCAGACCAGATATAATATACATCTTCCTTGAGGTTGCACTTGAATCAATTTTAAATAGATCCGGGAATCTTAGGGTATATATACATACAAAAAGGAACAAGGTCATAGAGATAAATCCTGATGTAAGATTGCCAAAGTCATATAATAGATTCCAGGGATTAATTGAAGACCTTTTCAGGAAGGAAAAAATCGTTTACAATGGAAATATCCTTCTTGAGATGTATGACATGGATCTATTAACGCTTTTATCAAGGTTTAATAACGTAGTTGTTTTATCGCCCCATGGTGAAAATTCAAAATTGCATGATCTTATGTACGATGACCTTTGCATGTTAATAGGCGGATTCTCAGAGGGTGATTATATAACAAACGTTTATAAAAATTACAGGTCATATTCAATATTTAAGGATGAGCTAACAATATGGTCCATCGGCATGGAGGTTATAACAGAATATGAGCGCTTTAAAGGTCTTTTGTGATATCATCAAGATCCATGCCACACATCCCTGATAATTCATTATGAAGTTTTTTTATTCTTATTGATGCCTCATGAAGGTTTTTCCTTTCGTATTTATCCATTAGCTGGTCAAGATTTATTATTTTGTCCATTGAAACAAGATTATCGGCATGCGCAACAATTTTTTCCTCGATGGTTTCAGGTATATAATCCTTAACTGGCAGGCCAAGCCTTTCAGCTTCTTCCTTCGTTATTCCTGCCCCCGTGTGCCTCTCAACTATTCTAACTATCCTATCATCTATATTTTTTGACCTTAATATCTCAGCACCAACAACGGCATGATCTATATTATTTGTTTTTGTCCTGCCTATATCATGAAGGAGTGCCCCGGCGGCAACGAGTTTTTTGTCGCATTCTATAAAATCGGCAATGCGCATTGCAACCTTATATACGGTCTGAACATGCCTTATTATTAAATCACCGGCACCCTCGGATTTTAGTATCATTAAACATTGCTCCTCATCTGGTATGTATTTTACAAGTTTTCCATGGCTCATTGGAACAACATTGATTTTCCCCTCATAGGTTTTTTGAAGCTCAGAACCGTTGAAATACCTATCAAGAAAGATTGCCAGGGCTGCAACCTCGCTGTGTGGCTGGTTGGTCACTGATATATTGTAATCAGCAATTAGATATGCATCTATTGGAACCTTCTCAGCGCCCACAAGAACTAATATATTATCATTTGATCTTATCTCATCGATCTTCTTTTCAATTGGTTCACCATACATTGTTAGATTTATCTTTGTGCCTTTAAAGTTTTTCATAAAACTCTTCCATTCTATGCCTGTTTTTATATAAAAGTCTCCGCCAAAGTTACTTACAACCCTTTTAACTGTGTTTTCTAATTCATCATCTCTTTGATCTATGTAAACTGATGATGCACCAAATGCCCTGGCAACCAGTGCAACGTGGGTTGTTATCCTCTTATCACGGAATGGCCTGTGACCTATTCTAAGCACTGTTATCATTTAAATGTCAGCCACCTTTTCTATTTTATATCCCTTTATCTGCAGTACCGATGATCTGTTTATTATTCCCTTTAAAAATGTCTGAGAGACCCCGAGCTTATCAATTGCATCCCCTATAAAAATGCTGTTGTTTTCCATCATTGATATAATTTTATTTTCATAGTTTGATAGCTCATCATAGCTCATAGTTGTTGCGTATATAATATCTGATAGATCGGCCATTGATCCTATTAAATTTATCTGAACGCTTGAATAGTATGTGTGATATGCCTTCTCCGGGCCGTTGCTTCCTGTTGTCCACTGTGTTTCTATTAACTTTATCTTATCAAGGTAAAGCAGGGCCTTTTTACCATCGGCACCATATTTTTCCTCTATCTGCTGCATTGTTATCCAGCCTGTTTAAAGATCGAGCAATAACCTTCTTTTTATATCTGTATCCGCTGCATGGAATATTGTAACAAGTTCTCCAACATCATTAACAACCTTAATCCTGCTTGCCATTTTATTCACAATTGTTATATCGAATATAATTATTTCTGAACTTTTATAATGTATACATTTAATATTAAAAAAAAGATTAATGTAGTAAATATATATATAGAGATGTGAAGAACTGGAGTGGCCATATAGTGTTTAATGATTCTTTCCACTGGAAGGATCTTGAAAAGTACTTTCCTGACATGTATTATGTGGTTGAGGAAAAGACCAGGGTTAACCAGGAAGAAAAACAGTTTGATGATGTAATGCTTGAACTTAACATGGAGGAAATATCAAAGGACAAAAAACCATTTGGTTACAGAAGGGAAAATGCAAAGTTCAAGATGATAATACCACAAAACAGTAATGAAATAACAATATTCCATGGGATCCCGTCAGACGAAATAGAGGATGTTACAGAGGAGGTTGCTGCGTGCATAAAATCAAAGAAGATACATTTTAACATAGAGTATGATAAGATGATATTAATAAAGATAGTTGAGGAAAGATCATAGTTTATATTAATTTAAATGAGATTAATATTATTATAATCGATATTAATCTTGATAGCTCGCCGTTAAAGCCGATTATATCGCCATTGATTCCATTGAATATTCTCTGCTCATGCATTTTGAATATGTATGATACAATGATTGATATCAACGAAAATATAATAAATATTATATATTTATAAAATATTGCATATATAAATATAACCACAAGAAAATTTATGAACAAGATTTTAAATGGTCTATCAAAATATGATATGAATATGTTCGAAATCCCATTGGAGAATGAACTGCTTTTATAAAGTGATATTAACATTGAGAATCTCGATATAACCTCTGAGACTATTAATGCCATTAAGCCATAAAAGCCATTTAATGATGAAAGCGCCGCGATCGTCATCATATAAATTATAAAAAACAAAACAACCGATCCAGTGCCATGATAAACATCTTTTATTATCTTTATTTTTTTGTCTGAATCATGAACCATCAATGTATCGCCGAAATCCATAACGGCATCTGCGTGATTAAAACCATATATAATTATAAGAAATGATACTGAAACAACGGATGCAAAAAGTAAATTTATAAAGCTTAAAAGATAGAATAAAATTGCGGATATTGATCCTGTTATTGCACCTGTAATTGTAAAAAAGAAGACGATGTTTTTATTAAGTTCTGATTTAACCGGTATAATCGTAAAAAATGATATCGCAGATCTTAATCCCTGCATCTACTTCCCTTAACGATATCGAACTCGCCATTTAAATGTCTTTTGTTTAAAATTAGATATTCCCTTGCATTGTCCTCCGCCATCTTTCTGTATTTTTCATCGGATTTTATTACCTTTGCAGGTAGTCCCGCTATCAATGAATTCTCAGGTGATTCAAAGTTTTCAGTAACAACAGCACCTGCAGCAACAACACAGCCTGATCTTATATGCGATTTATTCATTAATATTGCGCCCATACCTATCAAAACAAAATCATCAACCGTGCTTCCATGAACTATGGCATTATGCCCAATGGAAACATTTTTACCTATTATTGTTTTGTCATTTACCGATGTGTGAATCGTTGCATTGTCCTGTATATTTGTGTTATCGCCTATGACTATTTTATTCTGGTCGCCTCTTATTACACATGAATCCATAATTGTTACATTATCGCCTATTGTTACATCACCAATGATTACAGCGGTATCTGCTATAAACACGTTTTTACCTATCTTTACCATAAACAGTTAATATTTTAATATAAAAAAATTTTTTTAAGTGATAATATATATTTTTATTTTTACTATATATGTATAAAAACCTTTTTAAATATATAATTAATGCATAACATAATGGAAGAATATGCTATTAGTGATTTAAAGACAATATCAAAGGAGCTGAGAAAGAAGATCATTGAAATGGTTTATAGCGCAAAAAGTGGTCATCCAGGTGGTTCACTAAGCATAGCAGATGTTTTAACTGTTCTTTACTTTAAGGAGATGAATATAGATCCAAAGGATCCACATAAAAATGATAGGGACATACTTGTTATGAGCAAGGGTCATGCATCACCTGCACTTTATGGTGTTCTTGCAATGCGTGGATTCTTTGATGAATCTCAGCTTTCAGGTTTCAGAAAGATTGATTCTGATCTTGAGGGGCATGTTCACCGCGGAATACCTGGTGTTGAGACGTCCACAGGCTCTCTGGGCCAGGGTCTTGGCGTCGCCGTTGGTTTTGCGCTTGCATCAAAAATTGATAAAATTAAAAATCATGTTTATGCAATACTTGGAGATGGTGAAATGGAGGAGGGGAACACCTGGGAATCCATCATGGCCGGTTACAAATTTGGTTTGAATAATCTAATAGCAATACTTGACAGAAATAACATACAGCTTGATGGATTCACAGAGGATATAATGCCTTTAAATGATATAGGAAAGAAGGTAAGATCCTTTGGCTGGCATGTCTATGATATAAACGGACACGATTTTGATGAAATAGCGGCTGCAATAGAGGACGCAAAGAAGAACAATGATGCACCAAGCTTTATCGTGGCGCATACAGTGAAGGGCAAGGGCGTTAGCTACATGGAGAATAATCCGAAGTACCATGGCGCGCCACCGAAGAACGATGATGAATTTAAAAGGGCCATTGATGATATAGAGGCGATGTGAATGCAGGCAGAGATGCTCGAGAGCCTTAGAGAGGCATACGGTGATGAGCTTGTAAAACTCGGATCAAAGAATAGTAACATAGTTGTTCTTGATGCCGATCTTTCAACATCAACAAAAACCGAGCTTTTCTGGAAAAACTATCCTGACCGGTTTTTTAATATGGGCATATCAGAACAATCAATGGTTACAACAGCAGCCGGACTAGCACTTTCAGGCAAAAAGGTTTTTGCATCAACATTTGCCGTTTTTCTTTCAAGGACTTACGAGCAGATAAGGCAGTCAGTATGCTATAATAACGTGCCTGTAAACTTTGTGGTAACGCATTCCGGTATATCCGTCGGTGAGGATGGTCCAACGCACCAGATGCTTGAGGATGTCGGCATAATGTCAGGGTTGCCAAACATGTATGTAATAGTTCCGGCTGATTCAGTAGAAACAAGAAGGGTTATTGATTACCTTGCAGATTCTGGAAACTCACCACATTACGTCAGGCTAACAAGGGAAAAGTTTCCTGTAATATATGACAATGATTATCAATTTATTGAGGGAAAATCATCTTTATTAAACGATGGTGATGATATAACAATAATTGCATATGGTATTATGGTATCATTTGCATTAAAGGCAGCGGAGCTACTTAAAAAGCATGATATACGTGCAAGGGTAATAAACATGTCATCGATAAAGCCAATAGATGTTAACGCTGTAATAAAGTCCGCAAGAGAGACGGAAAGAATTATCACTGCAGAGGAACATTCCATTTATAACGGCCTTGGAAGCAGGGTCTCAGAGATTGTTGCAGAGCATGAATACGCAAGGGTTAAGCGCTTTGGCATGAACGATATTTTTGGAAAAAGTGGCAAGGGCATGGAGCTTTTTGATTACTTCCATATAGGATATAAAGACCTTTTA